>VBKA01000027.1:7610-12019 GCA_005879815.1 Chloroflexota bacterium | reverse complement strand
GACGACGGGGATCGGGTGAAGGTCACGGTCCAGTTCCGCGGGCGCGAGATGACTCACGCCAACCTGGGTCGAGATCTTCTCGACAAGGCCGCGGGCATGCTGACCGAGCACGGGACGATCGAACGCCCACCGCTCCTCGAAGGGCGGAGCATGTACATCGTGATGGCCCCCATCGACAAGCGGGCCGAGAGGAAGATGGAACGAGGCGAGGCGGAGTCCGTCAACGGCCAGCCGGAGGCTCCGGCGGCCGCCAACGGCGCCGAGCGGGAGACCATCGGAGACGCCCTCGCGACGCGCGGCCAGCTTCCGGACAAGAAAGCGGCCGAGGCGCCACGACCACCAGCGGAGCAGTAACTCATGCCGAAAATGAAGACCCACAAGGGCACCGCCAAGCGCTTCAAGAAGACCGGATCCGGGAAATGGGTGCGGCCCAAGGCGTGGCGTGGCCACCACCTCGAGATCAAGTCCAGTAGCCGCACGCGTCGCTACGCCGGCAAGGCCATCGTCAGCCCAACTCATGCCAAGCAGCTGGAGCGGCTGATGCCGTACGCGAAGTAGGCGGTCATGGCCCGAGTCAAGCGCGGCGTCGCCGCTCACAAGCGCCACAAGCGCCTCCTGCGCCAGGCCGAGGGCCGGCGAGGAACGCGGTCGAAGCTGGTCCGGCCGGCACGCGAGGCGCTCTTCCACGCGCTCGTCTACGCGTATCGGGATCGGCGAGCGCGGAAGCGCGACATGCGTCGCCTCTGGATCGAGCGCATCAACGCCGCCTCGCGGGCGCATGGCGTCCCCTACGGACGGTTGATCGCGGGCCTCAAGGCGAGCGGCGTGGAGGTCGATCGCAAGGTGCTCGCGGACCTGGCGGTGAGCGACGAGACCGCGTTCGCCAAGATCGTCGAAACAGCGAAGTCCTCGTTTAGTCACTAGCCGGCGTCACCAAACGCCGGCGCCCCGGCCCTGCTCCGATTCGCGGAGCGGGGCCGTTTGTGTTCGCGCGACAATCCGAATCTCCCAGGCGAGTACTCGACACCACTGATGGACCGATGACGACCGAACCCATGACCGCGGGCGACCTGCGCGCCGCGCTGGAGCGTGTCCGCACCAGCGTGAAGGACCGGCTCGAGGGGATGGACGCTTCGAGGCTGGGGGCGCTCCGCCTGGACGTCCTGGGACGCTCAGGGGAGCTGACTCGTCTCCTCCGCCAGCTCGGTGCGGTTGACGCCGCCGAAAGACCCGCAATCGGCCAGCTGGCAAACGAGGTGCGACGCGAGGTCGAGGCGGCGATCGCCGAACGCGCCCAGGAGCTCCAATCCGGCGACCTTGAGCGGCGGCTGGCGAGTGAGCAGATCGACATGACCGCGCCAGGCGTGCCGGTGCGGGTCGGGCACCTGCACCCGACGATGACCGTGGAGCGTGAGCTGCGAGAGATCCTCCACGCCTTTGGCTTCGAGGTCTTCGAGGGGCCCGAGATCGAAGACGACTGGTGGAACTTCGAGGCGCTCAACATCCCGCCGGACCACCCCGCGCGTGACCTGTGGGACACCCTGTACGTGGCGGAACCGGGCAGCTGGGAGGCGGGCGACCCACGGCCGGCGGAGGACGGCACGATCCTGCGCACGCACACCTCGCCGGTGCAGATCAGGGCGATGCGCACGCTCGCGCCGCCAATCCGCGTGATCATGCCTGGGCGCTGCTTCCGATACGAAGCCGTTGACGCCAGCCACAACTTCGAGTTCTTCCAGGTCGAGGGGCTCGTCGTCGACCGCGACACCTCGCTGGCCGACCTGAAGGGCATGCTCGAGGAGTTCGCCCGAGCCCTCTACGGCGACGGCACGAAGACTCGCTTCCGGCCTGGCTACTACCCGTTCACCGAGCCATCGGTCGCGTTCGACATCGGCTGCCTGGTGTGCGGCGGCAGCGGCTGTGCGGCGTGCAAGCGATCCGGCTGGATGACCATCCTGGGCGCCGGGATGGTGCATCCGGTCGTGCTCCGCAATGGCGGGCTCGACCCGGATGAGTACCAGGGCTACGCGTGGGGGATGGGGCTGGATCGGATCACGCTGCTGCGCTACGGCATCGCGGACCTGCGTCTGCTGATGGGTGCCGACCTGCGCTTCGTCACGCAGTTCAGCGAGGGACGATGAGGTGCGAGTCCCTCTCGCCTGGCTCCGCGATTACGTCGACGTCGAGCTGAGCCCCGCTGAGCTGCGCGAAGAGCTCACCGTCCGCGGCATGGAGGTGACCGCCGTGGAGGTGAGCGGCGCCGAGTGGAGCGACGTGGTCGTGGGGCGGCTCCTCGAGGTCCGGCGTCATCCGGATGCGGACACGCTGTGGGTTACCAAGGTCCTCACCGAGGAAGGCGGCGAGCCCTTCGAGATCGTGTGTGGCGCGCAGAACATCGCGCCCGGTCAGCTCGTTCCCGTGGCACTCCCGGGCGCCACGCTCCCCGGCGATCGGCAGATCACGCGGACGAAGATCCGGGGGGTGGTCAGCAACGGCATGCTCTGCTCGCCCCGAGAGCTCGACCTGGGGGGCGACGCAAACGGCATCCAGATCCTGGGCACGGGCCGCGAATATCCCCTCGGGACCGATCTGCGCACGATCTATGGCGATGTGGTCCTCGACGTGGACGTGAAGCCGAATCGCGGCGACGCGCTCTCGATGGTGGGCCTCGCGCGGGAGGTAGCTGCCTTCACCGGAGCGGTCCTCCGCAAGCCATCGGTCAGCCTCACCGAGACCGATGAGAAGACGAGCGCCCACGTCAGCGTGACGATCGAGGACCAGCAGCTCTGCCCGCGCTTCACGGCCCGTTGGTTCTCGAACGTTTCCAACGGCCCGTCGCCGGACTGGATGCAGCGAAGGCTGGTCGCCGCCGGCATGCGTCAGGTGACCGCCGTGGAGGTGAGCGGCGCCGAGTGGAGCGACGTGGTCGTGGGGCGGCTCCTCGAGGTCCGGCGTCATCCGGATGCGGACACGCTGTGGGTTACCAAGGTCCTCACCGAGGAAGGCGGCGAGCCCTTCGAGATCGTGTGTGGCGCGCAGAACATCGCGCCCGGTCAGCTCGTTCCCGTGGCACTCCCGGGCGCCACGCTCCCCGGCGATCGGCAGATCACGCGGACGAAGATCCGGGGGGTGGTCAGCAACGGCATGCTCTGCTCGCCCCGAGAGCTCGACCTGGGGGGCGACGCAAACGGCATCCAGATCCTGGGCACGGGCCGCGAATATCCCCTCGGGACCGATCTGCGCACGATCTATGGCGATGTGGTCCTCGACGTGGACGTGAAGCCGAATCGCGGCGACGCGCTCTCGATGGTGGGCCTCGCGCGGGAGGTAGCTGCCTTCACCGGAGCGGTCCTCCGCAAGCCATCGGTCAGCCTCACCGAGACCGATGAGAAGACGAACGCCCACGTCAGCGTGACGATCGAGGACCAGCAGCTCTGCCCGCGCTTCACGGCCCGTTGGTTCTCGAACGTTTCCAAGCGACGGCTGGTGGCCGCCGGCATGCGCCCGGTCAGCGCCGTGGTCGACGTGACCAACTACGTGATGCACGAGCTTGGTCAGCCGATGCACGCGTACGACGCCGACACCGTCCCGGATGGGCGCATCGTCGTGCGGCGAGCGCGAAGCGCGGAGGCGCTGGAGACGATCGATCACGAACGGCGCACGCTCGACGAGGGGATGTTGGTGATCGCGGACGAGACGCGCGCGATCGGGCTGGCGGGGATCATGGGAGGCGCCGAGACCGAGGTGACCGCCAACACGACCCGCGTGATCCTCGAGTCAGCCGTCTTTCACGGGCCGACCATCCGAAATGCGGCGAGGAAGCTGGGCCTCCGATCCGAGGCGAGCATGCGGCATGAGAAGGGGATCAGCTGGGACGTGCCCCGCTACGCGGCGGATCGTGCCGCGCAGCTGATAGCCGAGATCAGCGGCGCTTGGGTGGCGCGCGGCATCGTCGACAACGACCCTGAGCCAAAGGCTCGCCGCGTGGTCCGCGGCGACGTGGCCCGCACCGAGCGCCTGCTCGGCATCCCGTTGGATGTGGGAAGGATCGGGGAGCTCCTGAGACCCCTGGAGTTCGAGGTGGCCGAAGCCGATGAGTCCGGAACCTGGGAGGTCGCGGTTCCGCCGCATCGGCTCGACGTAGTGGAGGCCGTCGACGTCGCGGAGGAGATCGCCCGGGCTCACGGCTACGCACTGATTCCAGGCCGTCTGCCGCGGGCGGCGCTGCCGCCCTACCGCGCGGATCCCTCGGAGCTGCGGCACCGCGTGCGGCGGATCATGGCTGGGTTGGGGCTGAGCGAGGTGGTGACCCATGCGCTGATCGCCCCCGAAGACCTCAGCCGCACCGGGTACGACCCTGAGGATCCCGGCATCGTGCGCGTCGCCAACCCCCTGTCGGAGGCGCACGT
>VBKA01000027.1:0-7553 GCA_005879815.1 Chloroflexota bacterium | reverse complement strand
GCGGAGAACGTTCGTCAACGCCGGCTCGACCCCTGGATCTTCGAGGTTGGCAAGACCTACCAATACGCTCCCGATGTGCGGCGCCTGCCCCCTGGCGCCGAGACGGCCGGCAAGGGCCGATTCGAGGTCTGGCACCTGGGGATCGGGCTGCTGGGATCCGAGGCGCCAGCCGCCGTTGGCTCGCCTTCCCGCCAGGCCGACGTGGCGCGTCTGAAGGGTGTGATCGAGGCCCTGCATGCGGCCCTCGGCGCGCCGACCCCCAGCTATCGCGCGGAGCCCGAGGATGACCGTCATCCGCACCTGCATCCGGGCCGTGCCGGACGATTGGTCGATCCTGCCGGCCACGATTACGGGAGCCTGGGAGAGGTGGATCCGCGCATCACGGAGGAATGGGGCTTGCCCGACCGCCCCGTTGTGGCGGCGATCAACCTGCCGCTGCTGCTCGGGCTCGTGCCCGCCGCGGTTCGCGTCGCAGCGGTATCCGCAGCCCAGCCCGTCGATCGGGACCTCGCGGTGCTGCTGGATGAGGCGACACCGATTGGAGAGCTCCTGCGCCTGGTGCGCGCGAATGCAGGCCCGATGCTCGTCGAGGCGCGCCTCTTCGACGAATACCGCGGCACACAGGTCGGAGCGGGCAGGGTCTCGTACGCCGTCTCGCTGCGTTTCCAGCCCGAGACCACGGGTGACGACAAGGCCATCGAGAAGGCGATGAACCGGATCAGAGGGGCGCTGACGCACCACCTGGGAGCCGAGATCCGGTAGTCCTGTCGACGGCGAAGGGTACCGCCGTCATTCTTGTCTGCGCGCGAAGGCGCCTGCTACGCTTCGCGCGCCCGAGCGGCCGCCTCGTTCGGGGCCAACCAACCGAAGAGGGGCTGGAGCGTGCTCGACTTCATCGGCAAGCTGAATTGGGTCGACTTCCTGGTCATCATCGTCCTGGCCGGCGGCGCCTTCGCCGGATTCCAGCAGGGGCTGATCCGCTATGTCCTGAGCTGGGTGGCTCTCGTCGTTGCATTCATCGTGGCCGCGCAGCTGAAGGGTCCGCTCACCGATGCACTTTCGAGATTCTGGACCGCATTCGATCCGCCCGTTCGCGAATTCTGGGTCTTCGTGGTGCTGTTCGTGGGCCTGGCCATCGGTGGCTGGTTCCTCGTGCGTGCCTTCTATCGGACCACCCGGCTGCCGATCATCAAGCAGGTCGACGAGGTGCTGGGTGCGGTCCTGGGAGTCGCGTTTGCGGCGACCGCCATCGTGCTGTTGCTCGTCGTCTTCGACACGCTTTTCAAGAACGCGGGCACTCTGCCCGGTCAGACAGGCCTTAGGGAGAGCGAGACCGGGTGGCTCAAGGCCTTCTACAACGCCATGAACGATTCGGTGCTGGTCGGGGTGTTCCGGCGCAATGTGCTTCCGGTGGTCGGGTTCCTGGCGCGGATCTTCCTGCCGAGCGACGTCGCGCACTTCATTCCGCGGTGACCGTGGCCGCCGCCACGCGGGCGGGGACTCTGCGCGGGCGCGCCCTCACCGATCGTGCCTGGTTCGACCGACCGGCTCTCGAGGTTGCCCAGGATCTGCTCGGCCGGAGCCTGGTGCATGATGCCCCGGAGGGGCTCGTCGCCGGCCGCATCGTGGAGACCGAGGCATACGCGGGTCCCGAAGATCTCGCCGCCCATTCGTCGCATGGCCGGACGCCCCGGAATGGCGTGATGTTCGGCCCACCGGGGCACCTGTACGTGTACTTCATCTACGGGATGCATCACTGCCTGAACGTCGTGTGTGGGCCGGGTTCCAAGCCCGAAGCGGTGCTGGTCCGCTCCGCGGCGATCGAGCACGGCGAGGCGCTGGCTCGATCGCGGCGCGGAGCTGCGGGACGCGGCCCTGTCGCACGCCTCGCTGCCGGTCCCGGGAATCTCGCCGCGGCGTTCGGAATCGACCGGTCGCTCAACGGCGCTGACCTGACGTCCGGACCCGTCTACCTGACCGAAGACCAGCGCCCGGGTCGCGTGCTCGCCCGCCCGCGCGTAGGCGTCACCTATGCCGCAGAATGGGCGGCCCTCCCCTGGCGCTTCCTGGTGGCCGATGACCCGCACGTCTCGCGCCGCTGACCAACTCCCGGGAGCATTCGACGCTCCCGAGGCCGGCGCCGCGGCGGATGCTGGGAGCCTGCGAGCCCTGGAGTTCGGAACCGTCGTCGCCATGCTGGCCGCACGGACGGCGTTCACTCCCTCGCGCGAGCTCGCGGAGGCCACCGCGCCCGTGGCGGACGCGCGGCACGTGGCGCTGCTCCAGGAGCAGACCGACGAGGCGGCCCGTCTCCTCGACGAGCAGGCTCAGGCCAGCATTGGCGGCGCCCGCGACGTGCGTGCGCCGATCGATCGCGCGCGACGCGGTGGCCGCCTTTCTCCGCAGGAGCTGCTCGACCTGGCCGAGACGCTGCGCGCCACCGCGCTCTTCGCGGCCCGGCTCGCAACCTGGCGTGGGCGTCACCTCGGCGAGCTCCGCGACGTCCTGGATGACGCGCCCACTCTCCGCGAGAGGATCGAGCGCAGTGTCGATGAGGCGGGGGAGATCCTGGACACCGCCTCCGGCGAGCTGGCGGCCATCCGCAAGCGGATGCGGACCGCCCAGGATCGTGTGCGGGAGCGTCTCAACGCCATGCTCCGCTCTCCCGAGCTGGTGGGAGTCATCGGCGAAGCGATCGTCACTGTTCGGGCCGGGCGCTACGTCATCCCCGTCCGCGCCGAGGCGAAGGGCCGGCTCAAGGGCATCGTGCACGACCAGAGCGCATCGGGTGCGACCCTCTTCGTCGAGCCGCTCACCGTCGTCGAGCTGAACAACACCTGGACGCAGGCGACCCTCGACGAAGAGCGCGAGGTGGAGCGCATCCTCGAGGAGCTATCGCGCGCGGTCGAGGCGGGCGGCGAGGCGCTGCTGGCGTCGCTTGACGCGCTTTCTCGCGCGGACCTGTGGCTGGCGAGGGCGCGACTCGCCGCCGAGCAGAACGCCGTTCGACCCGCCCTGAGCGACGATGCCGTCGAGCTGCTCAGCGCCCGTCACCCGTTGCTGGGTGCCGGCGCAGTGCCCATCGACCTGCGGCTCGGCGAGCGATTCGGCTACCGGGCCATGGTCATCACCGGCCCCAACACCGGCGGCAAGACGGTCTCGCTGAAGACGCTCGGCCTGCTGGCCCTCATGCACCAGGCCGGCCTGCGCGTCCCGGCGGCGGACGGTGCTCGACTTCCGGTCTTCCGGCGGGTGATGGCCGACATCGGCGATGAGCAGAGCATCGCCCAGTCGCTCTCGACCTTCTCGAGCCACCTGGTCAACGTGGTGCGCTTCGTCGAGGCAGCTGCCCCTGCCACGCTGGTGCTCCTCGACGAGGTCGGCGCCGGGACGGATCCAACGGAGGGCTCCGCCCTGGCCATGGCGATCGTCGAACGCCTGCTGGCCGCGGGTGCGGTGGTGGCCGCCACGACGCACTACGCCGAGCTGAAGACCTTCGCCACCGAGCACGCCGACGTCACCAACGCATCGGTCGAGTTCGACGTCGCCAGCCTGCGGCCCACGTATCGGCTGACAACCGGCTTGCCCGGGAAGAGCCAGGCCTTCGCCATCGCGGAACGTCTAGGGCTCCCGTCGGATGTGCTCGCGGACGCCCAACGACGCCTGTCGGCCGAGCACCTGAGCATGGAGGAGACCCTCGCGGCCATCCAGCGTGCCGAGCAGGCGCGTGGCGAGGAGCTCGACCAGGCGCGCGAGGAGCGGGCGGCCGCCGCGGAGGAGCGGGCGCGGGCCAGCACCGGGGTTACGCGGGCGAGGCGTGAGGCGGGCAAGGTCCTCGACGAAGCGCGCAGGGCGGCAGACGACATGCTCGCCCGCGCAGAACGCGACGTCGCCGAGCTGCGGCGCGAGGTCAACCGGTTGCAGGCGGCCGGCCGTGGACCGCGTGGACGCAACGCCTCAGCGGCGGGCCTCAACGAGCTCGAGCGCCGGGCTGCCGCCGCGCGCACCGCCGTGGAACGTGTGGCCGCGGAGGTTGCGCAGTCGACGGGCCAGAGCTCGGGCGACGAGGCGGATGGTGCGGCTCGACCGGAGCCGCGCGTCGGGCTCTTCGCACGCAGCCGAACGCTCGGAACCACCGGTCGGATCGTGGACCGCTCGGGTCGGACCGGCCGCGTGACGCTCGAGACGGAGGGAGCAAGGGTCGTGGTACCGAGCGATGACGTGGAGGTCGTCCCGGAGCCCGTATCAGCGCCGCCGTCGACCGACCGCGCCGCGGAGGAGCTGCGCCGACGGGCCGCGGCTCGTATCTCCCTACGCCTCGACCTGCGCGGGGAGCGGGTGGAGGCGGCGCTCGAGCAGCTGGATGCCTATCTAGACGAGGCGCTCCTGGCCGGGCTCGACTCGGTTGCCATCATCCATGGCGCGGGCACGGGTGCCCTTCGGCGCGCGATCCGCGATCGCCTGGCGGAGCATCCTCGTGTCCGGGAGACGCGATCCGGCCGTCGCGAGGAGGGCGGCGACGGGACGACGGTCGTCGAGCTGTAGCCCCCGAGCCTAGGGTGGTGCCGGTGGTGTGGGGACCGCAGTCGGGGCGGCGGTGGGCGTTGCACCGGCCGTCGGGGAGGGACCCGGAGTGGGAGTAGGCGGACCTGGCGGGGTATGTGATGGCGTTGGCGCGACCGTAGCGCTTGGGGTGGCGCTGGGGGTCGGGCTCGGCGACGGCGTTGGCGTGGAGGTCGGGTACTGGCCCGGCGTGCACTTCTCCGCCGGCGCGAGCGGCGCGTCGAGGGCAAGCAGCGGGAAGCGGGGGATGCCGCCTTCCTTCCCGCGCCAGCGCGTGATCCAGGCCTTGTCTGCGTCCATCCAGGTCTTGTGCGCGGATTCCCAATCACCGAGGCTCAGGTACACCGGACCCGAGCCCACGACCACCGCGACTCCCGACGGGGCAGCCGACGAGGACGGCGACGACGTGCCGGAGGGACCAGGGCTCGCGCCCTTCAGGTCGCCGCACCCGGGTTGCCACAGCTTGCCGCTGACCTTCTCGATGCCGGCCTGGATGTGGAGGGTGTCCTTCTCGGTGGGGACGTTATCGGCCTTGAAGACTTCGGTGATGGTGTGCGTGGTGTGCGGTCCGGGCAGCATCCCGCTGATCGCATCCACCTGCTTCTCGACGATGCCGTCCGGGCGGACGAAATCCCGCACGGGCAGCTTGTTGTGCGCGGCGACCTCGGCCATGTAGTCGTGCCAGACGAAGGTCGGACCGTCCGCGGCGAAGACGTGGCTGATGGCCGAGAAGTCGCTGTTGCCGACCCAGACACCGGTGACGATGGCCCCCTGGGACTTCTTGGGGTCCGGATCGGCGGCGAGGTAGCCAAAGGCCTGGAGGTCTCGGAAGTCGTTGGTCGTGCCGGTCTTGAGGGTTGCCGGCCGGCGCCCGCCGTTCGCCCCGGGCAGGGCGAATCGGGGACCCCACCACGGGTTGGCCTGCGGGTCGGTGTTGTCGGCCAGGATGTCGGTCACCAGGTACGTCGCCTGGGATGAGATGACGCGTTCCGGCTTGGGAGCGTCGGCGTTGTGGTCGTAGATCACCTTGCCGCCGCGATCGGTGATCTTCTGGATGAGGTACGGCCGGGCGAGCACCCCGCCGTTGGCGATTGCGCCGTAAGCTCCTGCCAGGTCGATCTGGTGCACGCCGATGACGCCCAGCGTCAGTGACGCGACCGCCACCTCCTTGGCCTGGCGCGGATCCCAGCGCAGCCCGTAGCGCTCGGCCTGGGCGACGACGCGATCGGTGCCGATCACCTGCTGGGTCTTCACGGCCGGGATGTTGAGCGAGTACTTGAGCGCGTCGCGCAGGCGGACCGGACCGCGTTCCTGGCCATCGGCATCGGGAACCGAATAGCCGGGCACCATCTCGCCCTTGACGTCCATGAACATCGATGCCGGCGTCACGGCGTTGACCTCGAAGCCGGTCGAGTAGGTGATCGGCTTGAATGCCGAACCCGCCTGGCGGTAGGCAGTGCCGACCACGTCATAGTTCGGCTGGAACGCCTTGGTGGCGGTCCCGTAATAGTTGGCGCTGCCGACGTAGGCCAGGACGGCGCCGGTCCGGTAGTTGATGGTCACCAGCGCGTCGTTGTTGATGTTCCGATGCTGCAGCTGGCGGATCCACGACATGGCCGCCGCGCCGTACTTCGCGGTCAATGCGCGGTCGGAGAGGTGGTTCATGTCGTAGGCGATCGCCCCCCACTTCTCGGCGTACACCTGGTAACCCCTGTAGTCAAGGGTGGTCGTCACCGTCAGGCCACCGGAGTCCAGGAGGTTCTCGCCGCCGAGCAGGTCATTCGCGGCGGCGCGCACCGCATACACGAAGTGGGGCGCCCTGTAACGCTGGCCCTGGCTGGGGGCGATGACGAGCTTCTCCGCCTTGGCGTCATCCCGCTGGGTGGCGGTGATGTAGCCCTGCTGGGCCATCTGGTCGAGGACGAAGCCCTGCACGCGGACGGCATCGGCGTCGCTGGGCACCACGAGGACGTTGCGACCCTTGCTGTCCTTCTCGCGAACCGCCGCCTTGCTTGGATCCAGCTGCGAAGGCGCTCGCACCAGCCCGGCCAGCATCGCCGCCTCCGCGACCGTCAGCTTGTCCTTGGCATCGGTCCTGGTGATGTCCTTGCCGAAGTAGGCGTGCGCCGCGGCCCAGATGCCGTAGGCATTGTTCCCGTAGTAGACCTGGTTGACGTACATCTCGAGCAGCTTCTGCTTGCCCTGCTCACCGGGATACCGCTCGCCCACCCGCAAGGCCAGGATCGCCTCCTTGAGCTTGCGCTCGACCTGCCGATGCGGATCCGCGAGCAGGTCGGGGCTGAAGAGGCGCATGCGCACCAGCTGTTGGCAGATGGTCGAGGCGCCAGAAACCTGGCGGCCGGCCGAGACGTTCTGCAGAAACGCCCGCACGATTCCCCGGAAGTCGACGCACGGATTGGTCCAGAAGGTCTGGTCCTCGGCGGCCACCTGGGCGTCGACCATGACCTTGGGGATCTGTGCGTAGGGGATCACGCGACGCTGCTCGGCGGCGAAGGTCGCCAGCTCCACGCCATCCGCCGAGACGATGCGCGACCCTTCGCTCAGCTGGAAGTTCTCGACCTGGCCGACGTCGGGCAGCCCACCGGTGTAGGCGGCGTACACGGCGATGACCCCCGCGAAGAGCGCGGCGCCCAGCAGTGCGAAGCTGCCGAGCATGATCGCCGGCAGCGCGGCGGCGCTCGCCGGGGCGCGGCGCGAGTACCCGGCCGGACCTGCAGAAAGGCCTCCACGGTACGTTGCGCCGCGGTTGCGCGGCCGCGGGGTTCGGCTCATCGGGGCGGCAGGGTAGCATGCAATGGGCCGGTATACTCGTCCGCCCATGGCCGCATCCGTGTTCGAGGATCTCACCTGGCGCGGCCTCGTCGCCAACAGCACGGACCCCGAGGCGCTGCGGGAGATGCTGGCCGCGGGCTCGGTGGTCTTCTACTGCGGGTTCGATCCCACCGCCCCCAGCCTGCACTTCGGGAACC
>VBKA01000026.1 GCA_005879815.1 Chloroflexota bacterium | reverse complement strand
CGCCCCGTAGGGATCGGCGCCATCCATCCCGGCCTGGACGAAGGCCGTCGCCAGCAGTAGCAGAGAGCTCCGCGGCAGGTGGAAGTTGGTGACCAGCAGGTCGACCGCGTTGAACCGATACGGCGGCACGATGTAGAGGTCGGTCCAGCCCGACGCTCCCGCGCCAGCCTGACCTGATCGTCCCTGGGCTGCGGTCTCCAGGACACGCACGCTTGTCGTCCCGATCGCGACAACTCGCCCGCCGGAAGCCCGGGTTTCGGCGATGGCGCGGGTGGAACCCGGTGGAATCTCGTACCACTCGGTGTGGATGCGATGCTGGTCGACGAACTCGCCCTCGAGCGGTCGAAAGGTGTCGAGACCGACATGCAGCGTGACGCTGGTCGTGCGGACGCCGGCAACCTTCAGCGAGGCGAGCAGATCCGGCGTGAAATGCAGGCCGGCAGTCGGCGCCGCCGCCGATCCGGGCGGTCGCGCGTAGACGGTCTGGTAGCGCTCCGCCGTTGTCGAGCGATCGCGGATGTAGGGCGGCAGCGGCATCTCACCGGCTGCGGCCATGACTGCGTCAGGCTGCCGGCCGAATCGGACGATGCGCGTGCCATCCCCGGCGCTGCCCCTGATCTCAATGGCGTCGCCAGACGCCAGCGTCACGAGGTCGCCTACCCGCATGCGTCGTGACGGCCTGACCAGCGCCTCCCACTCCAGCGGCGCGAGCTCGCGCAGGAGCAGCACTTCGGCCTCTCCCCCACCCGCTCGAGTCCCGCGCAGGCGGGCGGGAATCACGCGGCTGTCGTTGACCACCAGCAGATCGCCTGGACGCAGCCACTCCCCGAGCTGGCGGAAGGTCGCGTGCTCGAGCGCGGGGATGCCGGGTCGCGACCGGCCGCGATCGAGGACTAGCAGGCGAGATGCATCCCGGGGATGGATCGGGACCTGGGCGATCGCTGAATCGGGCAGGTCGTAGTCGAAGTCGTCGACTCTCAGCCGTCGGTCAGCAGGCATGGGCACGCCGAACAGCCTAGCGCCCGGCCGGGTTACCTCGGCCGGGCGCCATCGGTCCAGGAAACCCTTACTTGATCAGGCTGTTGATCCAGGACTGTGCGAAGTAGATAACGAAGGCGATCGAAACGATCCACATCAGCCAGTGAATCTGATCGAACTTGCCGCGAACGACCTTGATCAGGACCCAGCTGATGAAACCGGCTCCGATGCCGACGGTGATGTCGTAGGTGAGCGGCATCAGGATGATCGTGAGCAGGGCTGGCAGGCCATCCTCGACATCGGCCACCGGGATGTCCTTGACCAGGGTGAACATCAGGTACCCGACGAGCACAAGGGCGGGCGCCGTCGCCTGGGCGGGAATGACCCCCGCGATCGGCGAGAGCACGATGGCGAGCAGGAAGAGGACGCCGGTGACGACCGAGGCAAAGCCGGTGCGGCCGCCCTCAGCGACGCCTGCCGCGCTCTCGATGTACGTGGTGTTGGACGAAACTCCTCCAACGCCGCCAGCCACAGCGGCCAGCGAGTCGACGATGAGAACGCGGCCGATTCCCGGGACCGTCCCGTCCGGCCGCGCGAGACCTGCTTCAGCCGCGATGCCGGTGACGGTGCCCATCGTGTCGAAAAAGTCCGACAGCATGATCGCGAAGATGGTGAGCAGCGCGGTCAGCACGCCGAGCTTGGCGAATGCCTGGAATGGGTCCTGCAGACCGAGTCCCAGCGTCGAGAAGCTCGGCGTCACCACCAGCGGGCTCGGGATGGTCGCCACCCCGACGATGAGCGCGATGACCGTGGTGGCCAGGATGCTGATGATCAACGCGGCGCGAATCTTGAGGACGAAGAGGATGATCGTGATCGCGAGGCCGATCAGGAACACGACCTGACCCGAGGTCGTCGGGAAAGCCAGCCCAACGATCGGCACGCCACCCTGGGGCGTGACGATGATGCCGCCATTCACGAATCCAATGAAGAGGATGAACAGACCGATGCCCACGCCGATCGACCGCTTCAGGGCCAGCGGCACGGCGTTCATGATCGCTTCCCGCAATCCAACGAGCACCAGGACCGTGATCGCCAGGCCCTCGAGCAGGATCACGCCCATCGCGCCCTTGGCGTCCAGACCCTTGGCGGTGAGCGTGAATGCCACGATGGCGTTGATGCCCAGGCCCGCCGCCAGTGCGAACGGGTAGTTGCCATAGATGCCCATCGCCAGGGTCACGATGCCTGCGATGAGCGCCGTCCCGGCCGACACCGCCACCGGGTCGAGGCCGAGGGGCTTCGCGATGATGTTCCCGTTGAGGAAGATGATGTAGGCCATGACCATGAAGGTGGTCAGGCCGGCACGAGCCTCCGTGCCGAGATCGGTCCCCCGTTCGCGGAACTTGAAGAACGACGCGATGGCGTCCACCGATCAGGTACCCTCCGCTGCCTGCCTGCGGCCGCTCGCTGTGCCGCGTTCCGACCCGCGGCGCGACCCACACGGATCGTAGCGTTCCGCTCCCCGCTAAGGCGCCCGTTTTCGCGCGCCGCTGAACATCGTCACCCGGGGTGAGCAGGTGATGGTGCCGGATGCTCATGGAGGGAGCCCTACGACCGAGCATCAGGCCTTCCCCGGTCGCGCGGTCATCACAGGCTAACCGGGCGACCGATGACGGGTGGATGATCGGTCAGAAGGCTCACCCCCTGAGCGCCCGCCGATCACCTGAGCGCTGCAGGCGGCTCGCTGCTGTCGCTGGTCTAACGCCGCGAGAAGAGGTTCCAGAGGAGGGTGAGGATCAGGGACGCCAGGATCATGGTCGTCAGCGGGAAATAGAAGCCGCCGTTCTTTCCCTCGATCGCGATATCGCCGGGCAATCGGCCTATCGGCAAGCGAACGCCGAGTACCGATAGCCCTCCGACCACCACCAGCACGATGCCGATGAGCAGGACGAGGCGGCCGAGGTCAGGCGGCACCGCGTGCTCCTTGTTCGATCGCCGCGCGGATGGCAGCAAGCTCAGCGGGGCTGCGCGTCGCGTGCACCTCGTCCGCGCCTATCGGGCGTCCGGCATGCGGGTCTCCGGGATATCGGGGGTACAGATGCAGGTGGAGATGAGGAATGGTGTTTCCGTGGATCTCGTAGTTCATCTTCACCGCATCAACGTGCGTCTTGAGTGCCTCTGCAACCCGCATGGCATCAGCCCAGAACGAGGCGCCGCGGTCTGGTAATTCCCACGGTTCCACGACGTGCTGCTTCGACACCACGCATGCGTAGCCCTGCAGCGCCGCGTGAACCGGGGCAGTCACCCAGGTCGCGTCAAGCTCGAGGAGCACGTCCTGCGGACCATCGGTACAGATTGGGCAACCCGCGGGATCGCAGATGGCTTGCCAGCGGTCAGGATCCTCCCACGCCGGCATCGGTCTAGTCGAAAAGACCCGGCTGCGCCTGCTGCTGAGCCGATGCCGCTGATGCGGGAGGGGTCAGGCCCAGATGCTCCCAGGCGCCGGCCGTGAGCTGGCGGCCCCGAGACGTTCGTGCCAGCAGGCCAATCTGCATCAGGTATGGCTCGACGACGTCCTCGAGCGTCTCGACCGGTTCGGAGATTGTGGCGGCCATGGTCTGCAAGCCGACCGGCCCGCCGGCATGGTGCTTGGCGATGGCCCGCAGCAGCTGGCGATCCATGGCGTCAAGCCCGCGCTCGTCGATCTCCATGAGGTCCAGGGCGGCCGTCGCGAGCTCCGCGCTGACTGCGCCGTCGCCGCTCCCCCGCACCTGGGCGAAGTCGCGGACACGCTTCAGCAGCCGGTTGGCGATGCGCGGCGTGCCTCGGCTGCGCTGGGCGACGATCTCGGCTGCCGTGGGGGCCAGGGCGATGTCGAGGATGCCGGCGCTGCGTCGCAGGATCTGCTCCAGCTCCGGCTGGGTGTAGTAGTCGAGCCGATACGTCGCCCCAAACCGCTCCCGCAACGGACCGGTGATGCTCCCAACGCGCGTGGTGGCCCCGATGACCGTCACGTGCTCGATCTGCAGCCGCACGGTTCGTGCGCCTGGACCCTTGCCCAGCACGACGTCGAGGGCGAAATCCTCCATGGCGGGATACAGGATCTCCTCGACGACATGGCTGAGCCGATGGATCTCGTCGATGAACAGGATGTCGCCCTGGCCCAGGCTGGTGAGGACCGCCGCGAGATCGCCCGCGCGCTCGATGGCCGGTCCCGATGTGGTGCGGATCTGGGCCCCGACCTCCGCGGCCACAATATTTGCAAGGGTCGTCTTCCCGAGGCCCGGCGGGCCGTACAGGAGGATGTGATCGACCGGTTCGGACCGATGGCGCGCCGCGTCGAGGAGGATGGCCAGGTTCTCCTTGACGCGCTCCTGGCCCGCGAACTCGTCAAGGCGGCGAGGCCGAACCGTGGTCTCGAGCGCGAGCTCCTCCGGCGCAACCTCGGCGGTGCTGACCCGCTCGATCGTCATGTCGGCATCCCTGCGCCGCGGGCCGAATCGAACATGTGGACGATTCTACGCGCGCCCGACGGCCTGGAGTGCCTTGTCCGCCCATGCACGAACCTGGTCGGGACAGCCGACCAAGTTCAATCAGCGCTTCGATCGCAAGGCACGAAGCGCGGCAGGGGTGTCGACGTCGGCGGGGGCTGGCAGCTCCACGAGAGTCACCCATTCCGGGTGCGCCGCCAACAGATCGCGCAAGCCGCGATCGCCGGAAGTCGCCTTGACGACTTCGAAGCGGCTGCGCTCGATGAGCGCTGGTGGTCCAGGGTGACCGCCCACCCAGCCCGCGACGATCGGTCGCGGCCCGCGGCGGGCCACGAGGGCGGCAATGCTGCTCACCGGAATCGCTGGTTGATCGCCAAGCAGGATGATCGCGGCCTCGGCCTCTGCCGGGAGTGCCTCGAACCCGAGCTGCAGCGAGAAGCTCATCCCCCGCTCAGGATGGGGGTTGCGGACCCACGTGACGCGCTCTTGCTCGTGGGTCGGGAGGCTCAGCCAGACCGGCACCACAACGATGATGGGATCGAGGCCGGCGCGTGCGGCGAGCCGCACGACGTGCTCGAGGAGAGTCCTGCCACCGAGCCGCGCGAGCTGTTTCGGCGACCCGAATCGGCGGGATTCGCCGGCTGCGAGGAGGACCGCGGCTACGGATCGGGAAGGGATCGGCTCGGGCGACATCGGTCCATATACTGGCGCGAAATGCGCTCCGGTGACGTCTACGACGCGATCCCCAAGGTCGAGCTCCACTGTCACGTCGAGGGCACGGTCCGGCCAGCCACCGTCGTGGAGCTGGCCCAGAAAAACGGCCGTCAGCTACCCAGCGAGGATCCCACCGAGCTCTATCGGTACACGTCGCTCAACTCGTTCCTGGAGATCTTCTGGCTCGTCCAGGAGCTGCTCGTCGATCGGGACGACTGGGCTCGGGTGGCCTACCAATCGGTCGTGGACGCGGTCCCACACGGCCTCCGCTATCGAGAGATGTTCTTTACCCCGGCGCGCCACCTGGCCGCCGGGCAGGACCTGGCGGAGATCGTGGCCGGCCTCTCCGACGGCATCGAGCAGGCCGTGCTGGAGACGGGCGCGCGTTGCGCGCTGATCTGCGACATCGATCGGGCGTATGGCGGAGGCGCAGGCCTCGAGCTGGTCGAACGCCTCGCGGCGCTCCGGCGGAGCGGGCGCGGGGAGCGGGTGATCGGCCTCGGCATGGACTCCACCGAACGAGGTGTCGACCCCCGGGACTTTGCGGACGCCTTTCGGCTCGGCGAGTCCGTTGGTCTGCGGCTGACATCGCACGCCGGCGAGGACACCGGGCCTGACAACATCGCGACCGCGCTGGACGCGCTGCGGATCGAGCGCATCGACCACGGGTTGGCGATTCTCGAAGACGAAGCGCTCACCCGCCGGGTCGCGGAGGAGCGGATCCCGCTCAACGTGTGCCCCAACTCGAACATCATCATCGCCAACAAGTACGAGCGCCTCGAGGAGCACCCGTTCCGACGCATGCGTCAAGCGGGAGTGCTCGCGACCCTGAACACGGATGACCCGGCGATGACGGACCTCGACCTTGGCAAGGAGTACCGCACGGTGGCTCGCGCCCTTGGAATGCCGTGGTCGGAGATCGAGGAAGTGGCCCTCGACGGGGTAGAGGCGACGTGGCTGTCCGAGGGCGAGAAACGCTCGCTCCGCGCCCAGTTCGAGCGCGAACTCGCGGAGATTCGACCCTCTGATCCATCTGAGGTCGTCTAATAGGCGATGCCCCCGCTGGGCCAAGCCCTAATGGCTCGGCTCAGCCCGGCGCGAGGCGGACGAAGCCCGCAAGGACGCTTGGCTCGAGTCTCAGCGCCACACCGGCAACTCGCGCCTCCTCGGTCATCATTTCGACGGCTGCTGCGCTCGGCCTGCCGTAGATCTCCCAGCCAGCCGGAATGATGAATTCGTACGCGTCGCTCGACCGTTGGTCGGCGCCCTCGTTGTGCATGTCCATGGCCTGTGCGTCGCCGAATACGTGAATGAACGTCGCCGTCATCGCGGCTTCGTCCGCATACGCAACGTGCGCCAGCGTTCGGGGCTTCGCGCTGCGGATGGCCTCGATAACCTGCTCCGCGAGCTGTTTGAATCGGTCCAACTGTCCTTCCTTGATCCGGAAGTGGCTGATGAACACGATCGGCTCAGGCATTGGGTCCTCTCCTTGTTTGACTGTTCGCCTAACAGAAACAGCAAAGCTCCGATACGATCGCCGGCGTGGCAACGCCTCCCTTGCCAGACCGACCACCGTTCACGCTTCGCGCTCAGCTGCTGACACCTCTTGCCGCGGGCGGCTACCGCTACGAGTCCGATGCTCGAGTGGACGTCGACGATGGCGGACGAATAGCTGCGGTTGCGGCCTGGAGCGCGGCGGACGACGCTGTCGACCTGCGGCCGTGGGTTGTCATGCCCGGCATGGTCGACCTCCACCTCCACCTGCCACAGCTGCCGAACGCCGGCCTGGGTGCCGGCCTCGACCTGCTCACCTGGCTCGAGCGCTACATCTTCCCGCTCGAGCGCGATTTCGATCGAGGTGCCGCGGAGCGGCTTGCCCCGGCGGCGTTCAAGGCGATGGCTGCGGCGGGCACCACCACGGCGCTGATGTATGGCGCGGTCTTCGAGCCGAGCCTGGATGCCGCGTTCGAGGCGGCGGAGGCGCATGGCATCCGCGCGGTCATCGGCAAGGTGATGATGGACCGCCTCCGATACGACCCATCCCTGCCGGAGGCCAGCGTCCTCGAGACGAGCCTCCGCCAGAGCGCCGACCTCA
>VBKA01000025.1 GCA_005879815.1 Chloroflexota bacterium | reverse complement strand
CCTGATGCACCTGGAGCAGCTGCATCGCATCGCCGACGCGCATCGCGGAAGCGTGTAGCCGTCCGGGCCTTGCTCCCCGAACGCCCGGCGCCGCTCGTCCTGGTGGTGGCGCCTGCTCCGATGGATGGACCATTCGGCACCTACGCGGCCGTGACGGCCGGCGGCACGCAGCTGCTCGCGGCGGAGCTTTCGCAGCGACTTGCGCGGGTCGGCGCCGCCGTCGTGGCACTCCACGCCCAAGCGCACGATCCCGACGCTGCTGCGTTTCACTGGGGCCGCTGGTTCGCGACGGCCGCACGCGTGGCCCTGAATGACGCCGAGCGGCGCGGTTCGCACGTGGACGCCATGGGCTATGCCGGCGCGGGTTCCCTTGCGCTCCTCGACGACGCGGGGCTCGAAGACCTCCTGGCGCCGACCCCCGGCGAGGTGGTCGGCAACAACCGGTACAGCGCGGACGCCTTCGTCGTCGCGGGCGCGGGGCACGCGACGGAGGCTCCCGACGGGACCACGCGCCGAGGACCGAGCCTCGAGCGCGCGCTCGATCGCCTCGAGGCGTGCCCTTCGGACAACACCGCGGTGCGGTGCCTGGAAAGCGCCGGATTCCGCTCCCGGGACCTGGCCGAGACCGCCTGGTCGCGGTTCGACGTGGATACCCCGCTGGATTTGGCCCTGCTGCGTCTCGCCACCCGCCTGCCTCGGACCCGCGCGATCGACCGGGCGCTGGCGGGCTACCTGGAGATGGCGCGTCTGCCGGGGGGTGGGGAGCTGCTGGTACCGGAGCTGGACCGCATCGGTGCGGTGATTCGCGACCCAAACCGCCAGCTCGTGCTAGCCGGGCGAGTCCCTTCCTCGGTGCTGCGCGAGCTCGAGACCGAGGCGGCATGCCGCGTGCGCGCATTCGTCGAGGAGCGCGGGATGCGATCGGCGCGGGGCGCCGGTCCGCCACGCTCCCTCCTGGCGCGCTGGGTCGAGGAGCATGGTGCCGCGAAGCTCGTCGCCGAGCTCGCCAACCTGGGCGATGCGGTGATCCTCGACACGCGCGTGGTCATGGCGGCGCTTGGCGGCAGCGCCGAGATGGATGCGTGGCCGCCCTCTGAGGAGCGCTTCGCATCGGACTTCGCGGACTCAGGCTCGATCCAGACGCCCTGGCTGCGAGAGATGGTCGAGGCGGCCCGCCAGTCTTGGGTCCCGTTCCTGCTCGGCGGCCACTCGCTGGTGAGCGACGGGATTCGGCTGGTCCTGGCGGCGGCCTGGCTCGGTCGCTGAGCCGATCGCCCCGAGGCTCCCTGCTAGACTGGAAGCACGATCGCGGCGCTCTGCGCGGCGAATCGCACCGCACGAAACCTGAGCGCGGGTGGCCGCCCGCGGTGGCACCCGCAGCGAGCACGGCATCGTGCTCGCGGAGTTGGAGATGGACCAGACCGGCCTGATCTACGTCATCGGCTTCGGGGCCGCCACCACGATCTTCGTGTTCGGCACGATCGTGGCCGCATGGCTGCTCTCGCATCGGCGCCGCACGCTGCAGAAGGGCCTCCCCTACGAGTCGGGGATCGACACCATCGGCGACACCTGGAGCCGGTTCGGGCTGGCGTTCTACCTGTTCGCGCTGCTCTTCGTGGCGTTCGACGTGGAGATCATCTTCGTCTACCTGTGGGCCGTGGTGATCCGAGCCATTTCGGTGCCCGGCATCGTGATCATGGGCATCTTCCTGGTCGTGCTGATGTTCGGTGAGTTCTACGCATGGCGAAAGGGAGACCTGCGATGGCACTGACCAACGACCCCCGGGAAGCCGCACGCGGCCGAGCGGACAACGAGGCCGCCCAGGGCACCGCCCTCGTCACCAGCCCGGCACGGATCGAGATCCCGGACAGCGCCCCATCTGACGACGACCTGCTGGCCCCCTTCGGCATGGAGGAGCATCCGACCGGCGGGTTCCACGGCCTGCTCGAGGTGATCCCCACCAAGGCAGACCTGGTCATCGATCTCATCCGTGCCAACAGCCTCTGGCCGCTCCTCAGCGGGCTCTCGTGCTGCGCGATCGAGATGATGAGCACCGCGACGAGCAAGAACGACATCGACCGATTCGGGATGTTCCCGTTCCGTGCCTCGCCGCGCCAGGCGGACGTGCTGATCGTGGCGGGGACGTTGACCACCAAGATGGCCGGGCCGCTCGTTCGGTTGTGGGAGCAGATGCCCGAGCCCAAGTGGTGCGTGGCGATGGGCACCTGCACGACCTCGGGCGGGCGCTTCAAGCGCTCGTACAGCGTCGTGCAGGGCGTGGATCGGGTGATGCCCGTGGACGTCTACGTGCCCGGCTGCCCGCCGCGCCCGGAGGGCCTGATCTACGGCCTCCTGAAGCTGCGTGAGCTGGTCATGGCCCGCCGCGGCCAGTGGCGGACGTACGTCGATCGCGGGCCACAGCGGGTCGCCTGGGAAGGGGACGTCCGCTGACCACCCCGGTCAAGGCGGGGGCCCTGGTGCGGCTGCTCGTCGAGCGTTTCCCGGAGACCGCGCGCGACCTGTGGACCGATGAGGACACCGTCGAGGTGCAGCTCCCGCGCGATGCGGTGGTCGAGACCCTGCGCACGCTACGTGACGATCCGGAGTTCGGCTTCTTCATGCTCGCCGACGCCGCGGCCGTCGATTACGGCATCGGCCACCACTTCGAGGTCGTCTACCACCTCTTCTCGGACCGTCATCCCGCCTGGCTGCGGGTCCGGGTGCCCGTCGAGCGGGCCAACCCGCGGACGCCCTCCGTTACCAGCCTGTGGACCGGCGCCATGTTCCACGAGCGCGAGATGTACGACATGATGGGAATCGTCTTCGAGGGCAACCGCGACCTGCGTCGTATCTACATGTCGCCCGACTACCGCTCCTTCCCGCAGCGCAAGGACTTCCTGCTGCCCGATGACGCGGCGGACTCCTCCGCGGCGGGGGTGAATCCCCTCGAGCGCCCCGAGACCTGGGACCTGACGACGTTCAGCAGGGAGCTCACCAGCTCGGCGGCCACCTATCCCCCGCCGGACACCCAGGTCGACGTTCCGGCCGAGGCGTACCCCCACGGGCAGGAGTCGGCGGACAAGAGCCGACCTGCATGACCGCCGTCGATCCCGAAACCCGCATCCCCGACCCGATCGACCTCGATCGCGGGGAGGAGGCGCGCCTGCGGGCCGCCGCCGGACTCGCGCCGCCGAGCGCGGCCGCCGGCAGCGAGTACGCGGGGTTCGAGCTGGTGGGCGTGCCGGATCGACCGCTGCAGACCGAGCGTGAGCGCGAGATGTACACCCTCGAAGAGGGCGAGATGCTCCTGAACATGGGGCCGCAGCACCCTTCCACCCATGGCGTGCTGCGGCTCGTGGTCAAGATCCGCGGCGAGATGGTTACCGATCTCGATCCGGTCTTCGGCTACCTGCACCGCGGGATCGAGAAGCTGTGCGAAAACGCCACCTATACGACCGTGCTGACGTACGTCGATCCCATGGACTACCTGGCCTCGATGCACAACGAACACGCCCCGGCGATCGCATTCGAGAAGCTCTTCGGGATCCAGGCCCCGCGCCGCGCCGAGTACATCCGGGCCCTGGTGGTGGAGCTGAACCGCGTCTTCAGCCACGGTCTGATGATCGGCTTCCTGGCGCTCGACATGGGCGGTCTGACGCCCATCCTTTACTCGTTCATCAACCGCGACGACGTCGTGGAGCTGCTGGCCGCGATCTCCGGCCAGCGGATGCTCTTCAACTTCTTCCGGGTGGGCGGCGTGAACTGGGATGTGAACGACGAGTTCCTCTCCCGGCTGGGTACCTGGCACGGGACGGTCATGAAGTCCATCGGCGACAACGAGAAGCTGATCACCGAGAACGAGATCTTCAAGGGCCGGACCAGGGGGATGGGCATCCTGAGCGGGAAGCAGGCGATCGCGTACGGCGTCACCGGGCCAAACCTGCGCGCCTCAGGGGTGCCCTTCGACGTGCGCAAGGCGCACCCCTACTCGATCTATGACGAGCTGGAGTTCGACGTCATCACCCAGCAGAGCGGCGACGTCTACGCCCGCTACCTGCAACGCATCGACGAGATCAAGCAGAGCCTGCACCTGATCGACCAGATCATGGACAAGATGCCGCACGGCCCGGTCCAGGCCCAGGTTCCTGGCATCATCCGTCCCAAGCCGGGACGGGCCTACGGCGCGGTGGAGAGCCCACGCGGCCTGTACAGCGTGTATGCCATCAGCGACGGCGGGCCAACCCCGTATCGGTTCCGGATGCGCGACCCAAGCTTCATCAGCCTGCAGGTCATGCCAATGCTGATGCCCGGGCACCTGATCGCCGACACCATGGCCATCATGGCCAGCCTCGACCCGGTCATGGGCGGGGTCGACAAGTAGTGAGCCAGCGCTGATGGACTTCAGCCTGCTTCTCGGGCTCGGCCGTTTCGTGCTCGCGACCACGCTGCTGCTGCTGCTCACCATCCCCACAGCCTTCGTGGTGATCCAGCTCGAGCTCAAGGTGATCGCGCTCATGCAGCTGCGGCTGGGACCCAACCGCGTCGGTCCCCGCGGCCTCTTCCAGAGCACGATCCACGGCTTCAAGGTGCTCGCCAAAGAGGACACCGTCCCGGACCAGGCGGACCGCGCGACCTTCACCCTCGCCCCGTGGATGGTCTACATGGCCGCCGCCATGAGCATGCTGGTCATCCCCTTCGCCCCCGGGTTCGTGGCCGCTGACTTCAACATCGGCGTCGTCTACTTCTTCGCCATCCTGGGCCTCTCGGTGGTGGGCCTGCTGGTCGCCGGCTGGAGCAGCTACAACAAGTACTCGCTGCTGGGCGGGTTGCGCAGCGCGGCACAGATGGTCAGCTACGAGATCCCGCTGACCCTCTCGGTGGTCGGGGTCGTGCTCCTCACTGGCTCGCTGAGCTTCAGCCAGATCATCGCCCACCAGCTGGCGCATGGCTGGAACGTGTGGTGGCAGCTGCTGGGATTCCCGATCTTCTTCATCGCTTCCACAGCCGAAATCAACCGCGCGCCTTTCGACCTGGTCGAGGCCGACAGCGAGATCGTGGCCGGTCCCTTCACCGAGTACTCGGGGATGCGCTTCGGCTTCTTCTTCTTCGCCGAGTACGTGGCGCTCTTCATCATGAGCGCCATCCTGGTCACGCTCTTCTTCGGTGGTTACCTGGCGCCGTGGCCGTTCCCGGCCCAGCTGGGCGGCTTCATCGGTATCCTTTACGGGCTCCTCTGGTTCTTCGCGAAGACCTACTTCTTCATCTTCGTTGCGATCTGGATGCGCACGACCCTGCCGCGCATCCGCGTGGACCAGCTGATGGGGGTGGCCTGGAAGGTGCTCCTGCCACTCTCCCTGATCAACCTGTTCCTGACCGCGATCGCGGTCGTGGCCTTCAAGCTCTAGGAGCCTCCGAGACCGATGGCGATCCCCGGCGGCGGCATCTTCACCGGCATGGCGACCACCCTGCGCAACCTGTTCGCGCCAAAGGTGACGCGCCAGTACCCCGAGGAGCGCCCGCAGATGCCGGAGCGCTGGCGTGGGCGCCTGGACCTGATCTACGACCCGTTCGGCGAGCACAAGTGTGAGGTCTGCTTCCAGTGCGCCCAGGTCTGCCCGGTCGAGGCGATCGACATGAGCGGCTTCGATGCGCAGGGCAATCGGATCCGCTACGGGATGCCGGAGATCTACGACGAGCGCAAGGACCCCAACGCATTCCGGCGCGCCGGCCTCGAGGCGCAGCCGATGCGCAACGCTGCGCGCTGGGACGAGGTGATCGACACCGCCTTCGTGGACGGAGTCATCGACGGCTTCCGCGCACGACCGGAGGCGCTGGTCGCCATCTTCAACGCCGTTCAGGCGCGATACGGCTATCTCCCGGAGCGAGCCCTGCGGAGGATCAGCGACCGGATGGTGATCCACTGGGCGCAGGTCTTCGGTGCCGCCGGGCTGGGCGGGTTCCGGCTCCTCCCCGTCGAGGGGCACATGCTGACCGTCTGCACGTGCGCCGCCTGTCGCTTCGCCGGCGGCGAGACGCTGCTCCGAGAATCCGAACGGCTCCTGGGCGTACGCGCCGGGGAGACGACGCCGGACGGGACCTTCAGCCTGGAGACCTCGTCGGATGTCGCCGCCGGCGCCATCGCTCCCGCGGTCCGCATCGACACCCTCGTGTACGGGCCGCTCACGGCTGAGCACCTCGGGCATCTGATCGGGCAGCGCGGCGGCACCGAGGCGACGGGCGATGGCGGGAATGGCAGGCGGCGCCGCGCAACGCCGGTCCGGGGGAAGGCCTGACCCGATGCCGACCGCCGGCGGAGGACTCTCACCGGAGATCCGGATTCTCGATGGCGGCGAGCCGCGCCTGCTCACCGACTTCGGGCGCGTCGACCCCAGCAGCCTCGATTCGTACCGTGCGCACGGCGGGTACACCGCGCTGGAGCGTGCCATCCGTCATCTGTCACCGGAGGCGGTGATCGGGGAGGTGGAGGCGGCCGGCCTCCGCGGCAGAGGCGGCGCGGGTTTCCCAACGGCTCAGAAGTGGCGGGCGGCGCGCGCCGCCGAGAGCGACCGCAAGATCGTGGTCGCCAACCTGATGGGCGCCGACCCGACCTCGCTTGGCGACCGGGCGCTCGCCGAGGGGAACCCACACCTCATCGTCGAAGGAGTGCTGATCGCCGCCTTCGCCGTCGGCGCATCGGAGGCGATCATCGCGGTCCGCCGCGACTGGCAGACCGCCGTCGAGCGGCTGCGGCTGGCCGCGGACCAGACCGCGGGCGCGCACCTCTCCGGCTACCTGGTGCTGGGGACCGACGTGAGCATCCAGCTCTCCGTCGAGGAGGGATCGGGTGCCTACGTGGCCGGCGAGGAGACCGCGATGCTCGCCGCGCTCGGTGGCGACCGCGGGATGCCATGGATCCGCCCGCCGTACCCGACGGCGCGCGGGCTGTGGGGCGTCCCCACGGTGGTCCAGAACGCCGAGACCCTCGCACACGTGGCCTGGATCCTCGCGCACTCCCCGGAGGCCTTCGCCTCGGCCGGCAGCGCGACGGGTCACGGCACCAAGCTCGTGACGCTGCTCGGGAAAGTCGCACAGCCCGGAGTGGCGGAAGTCGCACTCGGCACCCGGCTGCTCGACCTTCTCTCCCTTGCCGGAGGCGGGACGGGCGCGGTCAAGGCGCTCTTCGTCGGCGGTCCCGGTGGCGGCGCGATCGAGGCCTCAGCGCTCGACACGCCATACGACTACGACGCGCTGGCCAGCGTCGGCGCCCACATCGGCTCGGGCAGCGTGCTGGTCACTGACTCTGCGACCTGCATGGTCGACACCGCGCGCTTCTTCCTGGACTTCTCGGCGCGGGAGGCGTGCGGCAAGGCGGTTCCCTGCCGGATCGGGACCCGGCGGCTGGTCGAGACGCTCGACCGTATCCTCGCGGCCTCGCCGCGCCCCGGCGACTTCGACCTCCTCCGCGACCTGTCGCGCAAGATGGCCGACACCGCGCTCTGCCACCTCGAGGTGCTCGCGCGCCGGCCGATGCTGACCACGCTGGAACGTCTCCCGGACGAGTACCGAGCGCACGCGGAGCAAGGGGTCTGCCTGGCTGGCGCCTGCCGCGTCGAGCCGGTCCCGCCGCTCGTGGCACCCATCTCCAACGTCGAGCCCACCTCGCGGGCAGCCGGGTAGGATTCGCCCATGGCCTTCGTGACCGACGGCAACGGACACCGCGACGGGGACGGGCGGCTACGCCCGGAGGATTACACCCCGATATGGCCCATGGTGCCGGGGACCCGGAAGCTGACGGTCACGATCAACGGGCAGCAGGTCGAGGCCGAGGAGGGGCAGACCATCCTGCAGGCCTGCCGAGTGCTGGGTCTCGAGGTGCCGACTCTGTGCTACGAGCCCAAGCTCGCCGCCTACGGAGCGTGCCGCATCTGCGTGGTCGAGGTCGAGGGGCGCGATGACACGCCCATTTCGTGTGGCACGACCATCGAGGACAGGATGGTCATCACCACCCACTCGGACCGGCTCGTCGAGAACCGACGAATGGTGCTGGAGCTGATCTTCTCCGACCACGACGCGTACTGCCTGCCGCCATGCCAGTTCAAGTGCCCCACCCGGGTCGACATCCCGGGCTACCTCAAGCAGAACTCGCTGAGCAACTGGGAAGAGGCGACACGCATTCTGAAGCGCTCGCTGCCCTTCCCCGCCATCCTGGGTCGCGTCTGCCCGGCGCCGTGCGAGACGCACTGCCGTCGCGAGGAGGTCGATACCGCCATCGCCATCCGCGACAGCCATCGCTACTGCGCCGATCGGGTGCTGGAGGTCGATGCCCCCGCCCCGATCCCCTGGCCCAAGGACCCGGATACCGGTCGCAAGGTGGCGGTCGTTGGCGCCGGTCCTGGCGGGCTGGCGGCGGCCTACTACCTCCAGCTTCGCGGGCACCACTGCGACGTCTTCGAGGCAGAACCCGAGCAGGGCGGCATGCTGCGCTACGGGATCCCGGAGTATCGGCTGCCGAAGGGCTGGATGGACCGCGAGCTGAACCACGTCTGGGAGCTGGGCGCGACGCTCAAGCCCAACATGCGCCTGGGGCGCGACTTCCACCTGGCGGACATCCTGCCCGAGTACGACGCCGTCTACGTCTCGATCGGCTGCTACAAGAGCAATGAGCTCGGGATCCCCGGGGAGGACGCGGACGGCGTTGTCAACGCCCTGGAGAACCTCTACAACTCGACGCGCGGCTTGGCGGTGCCCGCCCTGAAGGGCGCCCGCGTGGTGATCATCGGCGGTGGCTTCACCGCCATCGACTGCACGCGGACGTCCGTGCGCCAGGGATCCGCCGAGGTGACGATCGTCTACCGCCGCGACCTCAAGGACATGCCGTCCCAGGAAGAGGCCCACGAGGCGATCGAGGAGGGGGCGCGCGTCATCTTCCAGGCCGCCCCGACGCGCATCGTGACCGATGAGCACAACAAGGTCACCGGCGTCGAGTTCCAGCGCATGAAGCTGGGTACTCCCGATGAGAAGGGTCGCCGCCGTCCGGAGCCCATGCCGGGCACCGAGTTCGTCGTCGACTGCGACATCGTGCTGGCCGCCATCGGTCAGGGACCGGACCTGGCCTGGATCGAGTCCGAGCCGGAGGAGATCCGCTCCAAGCTCGAGGTGAGCCGGCGCGGGGGATTGGTCGCCGAGGAGGACATCTTCCGGACCGACCTGCCCAAGGTCTTCGCCTCCGGCGACGTTCGCACCGGGTCCACTACGGTGGTGGAGGCAATCGGCGAGGGGCGGCGCACCAGCTACGCGATGGACTATTGGCTGCGCGGCCATGACCTCGACGACCCGCAGGTGCGCCGCATCGTGTCGGAGCCGCAGCCGAGCTTCCTGACCATCGTGCCCTTCACCGACGACGTGAAGGAGCCCCAGGCGATCATGGGCAAGCTCGACGCCGCGGCGCGCAAGAAGAACTTCAACGAGTACGAGTTCGGCTACACCGGCGAGCAAGCGATGGCCGAGGCGGCCCGCTGCCTGCAGTGCACGTGCGAGGCGATCGGCCACTGCGACCTGCGCGAGGCGGCGATCGAGTACGAGACGACGCTGAACATGGCGATCGACGAGCGTTCGATCCAGGACAACCCGTACGTCGGCGTCAACCACGGCTACGGCCGGGACGAGACGCACAGCTTCATCCTGCGCGACTACAGCCGTTGCATCGACTGCGGCCGATGCGCCCAGGTCTGCAAGGACATCGTGGGCGCCGGGTGCTACGACTTCATCGGCAAGGGCTTCGACTCGCTCGTCACCACCGCCGACTTCGTGAGCCTCAACGAGACGCCCTGCGTCTCCTGCGGCCGATGCGCCGAGACCTGCCCGGTGGGAGCCCTGATGCCGCGGCCGCGGATCCTGGAGACGTACCAGCTCGACGTGTCCCGCTGCATCTTTTGCGGGATCTGCGCCGATGCCTGCCCCTACGACGCGCTGCGCTGCGGTCCCGAATTCGAGTTCAGCGACTATCAGCGGGACCTGCCGATGCTCGACATCCTGGAGATGTCCGACCGCGAACGTCCAACTCGCTGAGCGATCTCATCTACGGGTCGCTGATGGCGCGGCCGGCTACCACCTTGGTCGGCTACGCAACGACCTGCGGCGGCCGCCTGCCGCGCCTTCTCCATTGACCCGTGGCGGCATGACTGTCAGCGGCTTGCACCTTGGTGGTCGGACTTCGCCACGACTGGATGGGTGGGTACGGTGAGTGGGGCAGGGGAGAGAGAGGTCATCGATCCCGGGCGGATCGAGGTCGTGTTCTTGGACGCGGGTGGGGTGCTGCTTTATCCGGACTGGGAGCGGGTGAGTGGGATCCTGGCCAAGCACGGGATCTCGGCGACATCGGCGCAGCTGGCGGAAGCGGAGTTCATCGGCAAGCGCCGGATGGACGACCTCGGCGTGACGCACACCACCGGCGACATCGCCGAGCCGGATGGCTATCTCGGCTGGGTCATGAAGGCCACCAACCTGCCGTTCGACCACGATGCGCTGCATCGCGCCGCCCTGGACTTCGAGGAGACACACACCCGCGACAACCTGTGGAGCGACATGCCTGACGAGGTGCCCGGAGCGCTCGAGCGGATGCGCACCTCGGGGTATCGGCTGGCGGTCCTCTCGAACACGGAATCCAACCTCGGCGGCCGGTATCGAGCCGTTCTTCGAAACGCTGGTGATCTCGGCGGAGGTTGGTTCCGAGAAGCCGGATCGCAAGATCTTCGGCGAGGCCCTGCGCCGCATGGCGGTCGAGCCGGAGAAGGCCCTCCACGTGGGCGACTTCTACTCCATCGACGTGGTTGGCGCTCGTCGGGTAGGGATCACGCCGGTCATGCTCGACGCGAAGGGCCTCTCCCCGGACAGAGATGTCACACGCGTGGCCAGCCTGACGGAGCTCGCCGGTCTGCTGGGAGCCTGAACAGGCTCGTACACGCTAGAATCGGCGCCTGGGCTGGACCGCGCGTCCGGCTCGATCCTGCCGCAACGGGAGTCGGAACCCTGGACATCACCAGCGTCCTCTTCGTTGTGCTCGCCATCGGGATCCTGGGCGGCGGGCTGGCGGTCGTGACGCTCCGGAACGTGATCCATTCCGCTGTGGCCATGATGATCTGCTTCGGGTCGCTGGCCGGCATGTACGCCCTGCTCGGAGCGCCCATCATCGCGGCGGCGCAGGTCCTCATCTACCTGGGCGCGATCAGCGTCCTGATCCTGTTCGCCATCATGCTCACGCAGGCCGGGGACGCCAGCCTTCCCGCACCCTTCCACCGCCAGGCACCGATCGCCGTCGTCATCGCGCTCGCGGTCGTGGGGCTGGTGGCCTGGGCGGCCGTCACCACCGCCTGGCATGTCGCCCCGGCGGCGGCCGCGGTAGCCATCGATGCGGTTGGGAAGCTGCTCTTCACCGATTACGCGCTGCCGTTCGAGATCATCGGCTTCCTGCTGCTTGCGGCGATCATCGGCGCCATCTTCCTGGCCAGGCGGCCGGAAGAGGACGAGCGAGCGAACTAGACCGATGGCGAGCCTCCAGGGTTACCTGATCGTCTCGACCATGCTGTTCGGCATCGGCGCATTCGGGTTCATGGCGCGTCGCAACGCGATCCTGATGCTCATCTCGATCGAGCTGATGCTCAACTCGGTGAACCTCAGCCTGGTCGCATTCAACGCGTTTGTGCCCGGCGCGCGGAACGCGGGCGCCATCTTCGCGCTGATCGTGATGGCTGTCGCCGCCGCCGAGGCGACGGTGGGCCTCGCGCTGGTGATCGCCATCATCCGCACCCGTCAGACCCCCGAGGTCGACGAGTACGACGATCTCAAGGAGTAGGCGGCCTCCGTGAAGCTGCTGATCGCCCTCATCCCGGCACTGCCACTGGCCGGGTTCCTGTTCACCGTCCTGGTGGGTCCGTTCCTCGACCACGTTCCTGCCCACGGGCACGGCGGCGGCGACCACGCCGCCGGCGACCACGAATCAGCCGGTCACGACACCGGCCCGCACGAGCCGTCAACGGTCGCCGAGACCCCTGACACGCACGCGCTCGTCGACGAATCGTCGTTCCGAACAGTGCCCTCGGAAGAGGAGCAGCGCCTTACGTCACCCCACTTCGGCCATGCCGACGACCTGGCCAACGCGGAAGGAGCGGACGGCGTCATCCCGTCGGAGCTCGCGGACGGCCGCGGACAGACCGGGCACGTCGCGCCGGGCGCGGAGCGGCCGCGCTATCGGTCCTGGATCGTGCCAGTCGTGCTGGTCGGCATCGCCTGGGTCTTCAGCATGGTCGTCTTCGCCAGCGTGATCTTCGGCGGGCACACGTACCACGTGACGCTCTACGAGTGGATCGTGGCGGGCAGTTTCCACGTGAACATCTCGTTCCTGGTCGACGGCCTCACCGCGATGCTGCTGCTGGTCGTCAGCACCGTGGGTTTCCTGGTCCACGTGTACTCCATCGGCTACATG
>VBKA01000021.1 GCA_005879815.1 Chloroflexota bacterium | reverse complement strand
TCACCGGGCGACCGCGATACGTACCCGTCCAGCCGTGCAGCCCACGGTTCTCGTTCACCATTCGCGCGTTCCCGATGCCGCCATCGAAGCGCTCCGCGATGCGCCGGGCGCGATTCGGGTCGCCGGGAAGCAGCACCAGCGGCGCGTAGTCGCCGGGCTCGGCATGAAGGTGGATCTGGGGCATGGCCGGAGCATAGCGCCGGCGGCAATCGCGGCCGGCAATCAGGGTCGGACGGCTAGCATGCCGCCATGTCCGCCTGGGAGCTGGAGCTGGCCTTCGCCACGGATGTGGCGCGGAAGGCTGGCGAGATCATCCAGGCGGGATACGGGCGCATCGAGCAGATCGACCGCAAGAGCCGCCGCGATGTCGTGACCGATGTCGACTTCCGCTCCGAGGAGCTGGTGATCTCGGAGATCCGGCGCCGCTTCCCGGGCGACGCGATTCTGGCCGAGGAGTCCGGCAGCCACGCGGGGGGAACCGCAGAGAAAGACGAGCGGACCTGGGTGATCGATCCGCTCGACGGCACGGTCAACTACGCGAACGGCATCCCGTTCTATTGCGTGAGCATCGGTCTGGTGGCCGATGGCAGTCCGGTGGTCGGCGTCGTCCTGGACCCCGCACGGGGTGACTGCTACCAGGCGACCGCGGACGGACCGGCGCGCCTCAACGGAGACACCGTGGCGGCCTCAACCAAGGAATCGCTCGGCGATTACGTGGTCAGCATGGCGATCATCGGCCGCGGCGGGATCTGGCGCGAGCGGCGGATCGCACGCAGCATCCGGATCACGCGGCGAATGGGCAGCTCCGCGCTGGCCCTGGCGTACGTGGCGTCGGGCCGCTTCGATGCGCTGGTGCAGAACGGCGGGCTCTCACTGTGGGACGTGGCGGCGGCCGGGCTCATCGCCGAGCGCAGCGGATCCACGGTCACCGACCTGGAGGGCGGCCCCTGGTGGGCCATGGGCCGGCCCTCGGCGACCGTCAGCATCGTCGCGGCGCCCCCGGCGCAGCACGCACAGCTGCTCGACCTTATCCGCGAGGTGGGAACGAAGGTCGGGACACGTCGGCCCTAGGCTGCCCCACGGGCCACATCACGGCACTCGCGAGGCCTGCCGCACGACGCTGGCGAACATCGCCAGGGTGCGAGCGGTGGCGCCCCAGATCCGTTCCCCGGCGTAGCGATAGACGGCAGCGCGCAACCGGAAGCCAGACACGTCGATCTCTTCTTCGGTGACCGCGTCGGGTGCCAGGAGGCGACGGACCGGGACCTCCAGGACCGCCGCCACCTCTTCCACTTGCGGAATCAGGCGTGGACGGGCGGCCATCGCCGCGACGTATGGGCGGACCCGGTAGTTGCTCACGGGGATCCACACGTCGTCCAGGTTGCCGATCACCCTCACTTGGGCGGGCTCGACGCCAATCTCCTCGTGGGCTTCGCGCACAGCCGCAGCCGCGCGGTCGCGGTCGTCCGCCTCGACGGCACCGCCAGGCAGTGAGACCTCACCGGCGTGCGACCGCAGCTCGGCGTGCCGAACCGTGAGGGGAACCGTCAGCTCGCCATCCGGGTCGGGGTAGAGAAGCAGCAGGGTCGCCGCCGCACGGGCAGGCGAGGACCTTTCGGGGTCGTGGCGCGCCGGGTTGGGTCGTCCCGCCACGTCGCGCGGTGCGAAGCCGAGTTCAACTGGAATGGGCCGGTCGATCCGTCGCAACGCATCCGCCAGCGCCTCCTGCCATCCCGCCTCTGCCCGTAGAATCGGCTCCATGACCTCCGGGACCCCTCTCGATCGCGACGCCCGGGTTCGTGCGGCCATCCATCGGACTCAGCTGCTGACGAACCGTACGCCGCACTTCACCACGCAGACCCGGCGCGAGGCAAACAGCGCGCTCGACACGCTCGAGCGCCAGCTTGGACGCAACCAGGTCAGCACCCGGGAGTCGGTGGCTGCCATCGAACGGCTCATGCGCGCCCATGCGTCGCTGGGATTTGGCCTCCTGCGCGATCCCGACTTCGCCGAGCGGTTCAGCCCCGCCTTGCGCGAGCTCGGCCTGCGGGGGATCACCCAGCGCCTCGAAGAGGTCACCCACTCGGTCATGGCTCAGCCGATTCCCGGCCCGACTCGCGGCCGCCGGCACCGCGATGAGCTGCCGACCTCGGAACGCTCAGACGCAGAGGGAAACCCGTTACCGAAGCCGCCCGGCTTCTACTAGGCGGAGCTCTGAGCAAGAGCCCGGATCAGGCTGGCATCGGTGGGGGTCGAGCCAAGCCCCAAACGTTCCCCGATGACCGCCGGTAGCGGCGGCTCGAGGAAGGTGGATTCGAGCGTGCTCCACGAGTCGCGCCGGAAGACCTGCTCGGGAGATCCATCCAGCACGATCCGGCCCGCATGCATGACCACAATCCGCTCGAATCCTTCGGCCACGAAGCGCATGTCGTGGCTGATGGCGATCACGGTTCTGCCATCGCGATGCGCGTCCTCGATCACGGCTCGCACTCGTTCCACCCCACGCTCGTCCTGCCCGGTGGTGGGCTCGTCGAGGACCAGCACTGCGGTTTCCATCGCCAGGACCGAGGCCAGCGCCAGGAGCTTCCGGCGTGAGGCGCCCAGGTCGTATGGGTTCGTCCTCGCCTCGCGCTCGAGTCCCACCGCAGCGAGCGCCGTCTCGACCGCCGATCGCAGCTTCTGGCCGCGATGGCCAAGGTTGCGCGGTCCGTATTCCACTTCCGCCAGCACCGATCCCGCGAAGATCTGACGATCTGGATCCTGAAAGACGAGGCCAATGCTGCGCGCCAGCTGCGCGACGGTCATGCGCGCGGCGTCGACGCCGTCGACTAGCACGCGCCCGGCGGTCGGCCGCAGCAGCCCGTTTAGGTGTCGGACCAGCGTCGACTTGCCGCTCCCGTTCTGGCCGATGATCGCCAACCGCTCGCCAGGCCCGATTCGTAGGTCCACGCCATCGACTGCGCGGACGCCGCCCTCGCGGACGCCGCCCTCGCGGTAGACGTGAACGAGGCCCTCGAGGTTGAGCTCAGGCATCGTTCACACGCGACGATTGTGAAGTCGCGAGGGCCAAGGCGCCTTCGATCGCCTGCCCTGAAAGACCCGCCTCTGACCCCAGGCGCCGAAGCCGAACCGTCGAAGGCTCGGCGACGCCGAGAGCGTGAAGCGTCGGGTCTCCGAGCACAGCCGCGGCCGCACCTTCAAGGGTGACGCGTCCCTCGTCGACTGCCAGCACGCGATGGCAGATGCCGGCCAGCAGGTCAACCTTCTGCTCGACGACCAGGATCGACGCCCCGGCCGCTGCGAGGCGCTCGATGGCGTCGGAGACGAGGCGCGTCCCGGCCGGATCCAGCTGAGCGGTCGGCTCGTCGAGGATGAGATGGCGAGGGGCCAGCGCGAGCAGGCCGGCGATCGCGACGAGCTGCTGCTGGCCGCCGGAGATCCGCTGCGGGTCGCGTTGGGTGAGCGCTCGAATGGCCAGGGCGTCGATGGACGCCTCCGTCCGCCGCAGCACCTCCTCGCGGGAGATTCCCAGGTTCATCGGACCGAACGCGACCTCCTCATAGACGGTGGTCGCCACTCCCGAGAGCTGCGTCCCCGGGTTCTGGAAGCCGATGGCCACCTCGGTCGCCATCTCGTGCATCGCGCGACCCGCGGTGTCCGCCCCGTCGATGAGCACCCGCCCGCTCAAGGTCCCGCCCAGGGTGCGAGGTGCCAGACCGCTGGCCACCAGGCACAGCGTTGACTTGCCCGCCTCGCTCTTCCCCACCACGCCGAGCACCTCACCATCGCGGAGGGTCAGGCTCACGTCGCGCAACGAAGGTCGGGCAGCGCCCGCGTAGCGGTACGAGCATCCCTCCAGGATCAGCATCGGTCAGGCGGCTCAGCCCAGCCGGCCGGCCACCCTGGCGCCGATGATGGCAACCAGCGCGAGGATCAGGCCCCATCGGGCGATTCGCTGGGACGACGAGTCAGGCGGCCACCAGAGCAGCGTTCGCGAACCGGGCCGCGTGAAGCCGCGCGCCTCGAGCGCCAGCGTTCGCTCCTCGACCTCGCCGATCGAGCCCAGGATGACCGGGCCCACGATGGGCACGATGCCGCGCACGCGCCGGAGGAAGCTCCCCTCCGTGTCGAGGCCGCGCGCTCGCTGCGCGGCGGCGATCTGCTGCGCGCGCTCGACCATGGCCGGCACGGTCTGCACCGACGCATTGGCGACGAAGGCGACGCGGGCCGACACCCCGCGCCGCTCGAGGTCGACCACCAGGTCCTGCGGCCGGGTGGTGAGGTAGAAGAGGGTGATCGCTCCCGAGATGGCCATGATTCGCACCAGGATCTCGAGGGCGAATTCGAGCCCCTCGGCGGTTGCCGTGATGGGTCCCAGCCGAAGCAGCACCTGCTGGCCGCCCGGGAAGAAGAAGAGGTTGACGAGCAGCGCCGAGATCGCAATGGGGAGGGTGAGGAGCAACGACGTGCGTACCAGGCCCCGCAGGACGCCAGCGGCGAGGGCCGGGAGGACGACCGCCAGGAGCACCAACCCGACGGGACCGATGATGCCGCCGAGCACGACGGCGGCGATGGCCGTGGTGGTCGCCAGCGTCGCCTTGGTGAGCGGATTGAGCCGATGGAATGCGGTCGGCCCGAGCCGCCCGAGGAACTCGGGAACGCCGGGCGCCGGGCTGCGGGCTGGGGCGGTATCGGCTTCTGGGCGGTCGGTCAGCCGAGAGCCTCCGCCTCGCCCGTCTCGATGAGCCGCTCGCCCTGCGGAAAGCGCGCCTTGGTGCGTCGCGCCATCGCGTTCAGGATCAGGTAAACGGTGAAGAAGGTGACCAGCTTGTCGACCGGGTCGGACAGGAGCCCTTGCTGGAAGGTCGCCTGCTGAATGGACGATCCGGCGGAGCGAAACGCCGCGACCAGGAAGTCCGTTCCGGCACCGGTCACACCGCTGAAGACGTTGGCGGCAATCGGTGCGCTGATCAAGGCCGCGACGATCCCTGTCCCCACGCCGGCCACGACGACGTAGGCCACGGTCAGATCCCGTCGCAGGAACAGCAGCGCGAGGAACCCGACCAGGGCGGCGACGAAGATCAGGGCGACGATCCACCCCAACAAGAAAAAGACGAGTTCGATCTTCGACGTGTCGCCGAAGAAGGCAAAGCCACCGCCGTAGAAGCGGGTGTATGCGTAGAAGACCATGAGGCCTACGACCGCCACGGCCACAATCCCACCGAGCAGGAGCTCACCCACGGACCGATCTGGTCTGGGTCGCATCCACCCGAGGCGGCCGACTGCACCGGCGAGGAGCCCGATCACCGCAGCCACGATCGCGAAGGCGGCTGCGGCGTTGGATGGGCTCTGGAACGGCGGTGGGATCAGGTAGCTCCAGATGATGTTGGCCAGGAAGCCAGTGAGCGCGCCGGGTATGGGTCCTGCCAGAACGCCGACCAGGATGGTGCCGATCGAATCGAGGTAGATCGGAATCTTCAGCGCCGCCCCGACCGTCTGACCGAGCACGATGTTGATGGCGATCGCCAAGGGCATGAGGACGATCGTCCGTGTATCGAACTGGCGAGCGATCGAGTCGAGACGGCGGGTCTGGAGGTACTCGATCAGCGCGTAGACGACGAACCCGACCCCCGCGGCGATCGCGAGGATCAGCGCGAAGGAATTCGCACCAGTGCGATTGACGCCGTTCTGATCTGGCGTTCCGTTGAAGGTCCCGAACAGGACGATTCCGAAGTAGGCGACGATCGCAAACGCGACGATCGCGGCGAGGATCCGCAGCCAGCGCTGAGACAAGTTCACGACCTCCGATCTTCGACGCCCATCACCCCGGCGGGGCCCCCACGGCATACGCGAGGCGGGTCAGCAGCTCTGCCTTCGTGCGCTCTGGGTCGAGCGCGGTGGCGATGGTAACTGCTTGCCGCTCGGGCTCGTCAGTGCGGTAGAGGCTGCCGGCCAGGGCCTGGTCTTCGCTGGTGTCGCAGGCGAGGTGTTCCGACACCTCCTCGGTCACCAGATCGGGCCGCAGCAACGACGCGATCAGTGTCACCGGGTCGTGGAGGTAGCAGCCGTCGATGCCGTCCGCCTGGCGGTGGAATCCCACGTAATACCGCACCGCGTCGCGCACGATGCCAGCCAGGTGCGTGTCAGGCAGCGCGCGCAGGTCATCCATGGTAAAGACCACGTCCTGGGTCGCGTCGAGCGGGTAGATGCGGCTGATCGCACCGTGCGCCAGGCACAGCTCGGCCGCCTCGGGATCCACGCAGGCGTTCCATTCACCGGTCTCGGTGGTGTTGCCACGCTCCTCGAGGGTCCCGCCCATCCAGATCAGGGCGCGCAGGCCGTCTGCCAGGTCGACCTGCTCGCTGATCGCCGCGCCGAGGTTGGTGAGCGGACCGAGGGCCACCACGGTTACCTCGCCGGGATGGCGTTGGACGTGGGCTCCGATGTAGCGCGAAGCCGGGATGGGTGTGAACTCGGTCTTGCCCAGGGAGCGATCCTCGCCGCGGAGCTCGACGAAGCCGGTTCCGGTGGGGCCGTGGGTGTCATAGGCGGTTCGCAGGCGGCGGACCATGGGCCGCGCCGCCCCGATTGAGACCGGCACATCTCCGCGACCCACCAGCCGAAGGATCTTGCCCGTGTTGCGCGCGACGTCGTGCAGCTCGACGTTGCCGGCCACGCACGTCACGCCCCGCAGGTTGAGCTCGGGAGCCGTTGCTGCGATGAGCAGGGCGACCATGTCGTCAATCCCGGTGTCGACGTCGAGGATCACCGGGCGCCTGCTGGATGAGCTCTCGGCCGGGCCATCCATCGGGCTCATGGTACGGAGCCTGGCCAGCCCCCGGCACGGCCCACCCGGCTTTGCGGCGCTCGGCCGAGCCGCTCGGCCATGAAGCGTCCCGCGGCCAGCACCCCGTCCAGGTCGGCGCCGTGGCCCACGCCCTCGCGGTCAAGCAGGTAGACCAGGTCTTCGGTGGCGAGGTTGCCGGCCGAGCCGGGCGCAAAGGGCGATCCGCCGGTGCCGCCCGCGGACGCGTCGAAGGAGCGGTATCCGAGGTCCATGGCGGCGACCACGTTGGCCAATGCGGTCCCGCGTGTGTCGTGAAAGTGCAGGCCGATGACGTTGGCCGCAATCCCTGCCTTGGCGAGTGCCCCGAGCACGCGGCGCACGTCAGATGGCCCTGCCACCCCCAGCGTATCGCTGACGGCCAGCTCGTCCACTCCAAGCGTCATGAGCGACAGGCTCACCTCGACGACGGCCCGTTCCGACACCTCGCCCTCGTACGGGCAGCCGAACGCGGTGCTCACGTATGCCCGCACCCACAATCCGCGGCGGCGCGCCTCGGCGACC
>VBKA01000279.1:1622-2850 GCA_005879815.1 Chloroflexota bacterium | reverse complement strand
GGTACGCAGACGAAGGCGATGATGGGCGGGAGCAACGCGATGTCGGGAAGGGTGTCGCCAAGGGTCGCCGATCCGACGGTTCCCACGACAACGGTGACCGTCACCGCCACCAACGCGGCAACCAGCCAACGCAGCTGCTGGCGCTCCAGGCCCTGCGCGCGACGCATCCGGACGACCATCGACGCCGCACCGCCGACCAGGGTTCCGAGCAGCAGGACGACGCCAAGCGGTGTTGCGGCAGCCAGCCAGGACCCGGGTGGCTGGCTCGTGAACCCCGCAATCGGGCTCGTCAGGGAGACTGGGCCCGATTCCGGCTTGTTGATGGTGATGGTGGTCGCGAGGCTCATGAGGGCGACACCAAGGAACGCCCCTGCAATCGTCGCAAGCGCGGGGCCGCGCCATCGGCCTGTCGGCAGTCGGCTCGCAGGGAAGATCACCATGATCACAACGAAGAGCGCCAATGATGCGAACCAGCCCCAGGAGGAGATCCACGCCATCAAGGTCGGGATCGGGGGTGCCGTCCCAGCGCCGATAGCGGTGGGGTTTGCGAGGGCATTCAGGAAACCAGCGAGGAATCCCCAGCCAATCGCAATGAGCAGCCAGCCGATCCAGTTCCGGGGTCGACGGATGGCAAGCAGCGCGCCGGCGCAGGTATATGGCAGATACACGATCCACGCCGCCCAGGTCGTCCGGTTGACGAGCGCAACGAGCAGGCCCGCAAGCGCGATGACAACGACGACGGGAGTGACGGAGCGGGACATGGGCTCGGGTGCCCCCTCCTAGGGCGGAGCTAGCAATGTAGCAAACGCGAACCTCGACGCCGCCACGAAGAGGTGGTACCTAGGTGTCGCGCGGCGGCCAATCGACGTCCGCCGGAGGAGGAGGGTTCGGGTGATTCGAGCAGCTCGATACGCGTACGTCGCCGTCGCGTGGGCGACGGTGGCCGCGATCGTCCTGCAGGTCTTCTTCATCGGCCTGGGACTCTTCGTTGGATCCGACAAGATCGAGCTGCACCGCAACTTCGGCTGGATCCTGCATCTCGTGGCCGTGATCGTCCCCGTGGCCGCAGCGCTGGCAGCCGCCGGGCGAGGGCAGATCCTGCTGGCGATCGGCCTTGCGGTGACGATCTGGTTCGTTCCGATTCTGGCCGCACTGAAGGCCGATGCGCCAGTCGCCGCCGCCTTCCATCCGGTGGGCGCCCTGCTCGCCTTCTGGCTGGCGACGCTTT
>VBKA01000279.1:0-1587 GCA_005879815.1 Chloroflexota bacterium | reverse complement strand
ATGATGTGAGGGCGAGGACGACCGTGGGCGAATGGGTTGGTGTCGCCGTCGTCGTGGTGGTCCTTCTCGTGCTGTCGTTCTCGGGGAGTCCGAGCTCCTGAGGTCCTTCTCGCGAATATATCCGTTGACAATATATCAGCCGATGATATAGTTCGCGCCGTGGAGACTGCCCAGCCCAGCCAGGATCTCCCGCCGATCTCGCGCACCGCGTTCCACGTCCTCGTGGCCATTGGGCCGGAAGAACGACACGGCTACGCGATCATGCAAGAGGTCGCCCGGATCACGAATGGCGCCACGCGCCTGGGTCCCGGCGGCGTGTACACCACCATCCGGCGGCTCCTGGACGACGGCCTCATCGAGGAGTCGGACGAGCGCCCGGACGGGGAGGTCGACGACCAGCGGCGACGGTACTACCGCCTGACCGGGCTCGGGCGCGCCGTCGTCGCGGCCGAGATCGCCCGACTCGACAGCCTCGTCGAAGCCGCGCGGCCATGGGCGCTCGAGTTCCAGGCATGAGCTTCGGAGCTCGCGTCGGCGAGCGTGTCTATCGCGGCTTGCTGCGGCTGTACCCGCCTGAGTTCCGGGATCGGTTCTCGGGAGAAATGGTCCAGCTCTTTCACGACAAGCTCCGTGACGTGCGCACAGGCAGCGCGTCCGGTGGAACCGGCGCCTGGCTGAGGCTGCTCGGCGACGTGGTCGTAACGGCTCCGTCCGAGCAGCTGCGGAGGAATCGCACCGTGGCCCATTCGTTGTCCTCGGCACCGCCCATCTCTGCACGCGCGCTCGGCGCTGCCGGCATCGCCGCCGGTGCCGCCATCCTCGTCGCCTTCGTTGTCGACCTTCCCCAGGCAGTATTTCCGTGGCGAATCGTCCTGTGGAACCTGGGTTCCATTGGCCTGATCCTGGCGGTGCATCGCCGCCAGGCTGGGATCGCCCCAGGGCTTGCGCTGGTAGGCATGGTCCCGGCCGTGGCTGCGAATGCCTGGTATCTGGTCATGACCGTCCTCTCGATGACGCGCAGCGACCCGCTGTTTCCCGGCACATTTGGCCTCGTGTATTTCTGGGCTGGATTAGCGCTCTGGCTTTCCACCGCGGTCTTCGGATCGGTCGCCCTTCGCCTTGGTGCGGTCAGTCGGATCGGCGCGTTTGCGATCGCGCTCGGCGCGCTGCTGGCCCTAACCGGGATCGATCGGCTCGGCTTGGCCTCCCAGAGCTCGCCAACCTTGTTCAACACGCTTTCGCTGGCGGGGATCTTCCTCCTGGGTGTTGGCTGGATCCTTCTTGGGACCGACGTGGCAATGCGCCGCGCTCCCCAGCCATCCCACTAGGGACCCGATCGTCAGCTCGTCAGGGTAACCGGGACTGGGATGCCTTCCTTCGGGTCGAGGACCGCCCGGTCGCCAAGCGGTTGGGCAAGCTCCACATTCGCCATGCGGAAGGCGCCCTCCAAAGTGCAAATGATTGGCGAGGCGCTTGGGTCCGGGTCCACGTACCTGTGCTCGTGAACGATGACCACGACGCCGAGAGGCGATTCGACCGCCTCGGCATCGTAATCCGCACCACACGGACGGCTTCCCGGACCGGGCG
>VBKA01000010.1 GCA_005879815.1 Chloroflexota bacterium | reverse complement strand
CCTGAGCACGGCCCGTCGCATGACCGGCCAGGCGATCGTCAACTCCTCCGTTTGCTCCTCCCGAATCGGGACGAGGTGCTGTGCGTCTGCCAGCATCCGGCGGAAAGCGCGAAGTCGGCGTGGCGACGAGGCGAGGGTCTCGAACGCCGCGGCCTCGGCCGCTTGCCTTGCCGCGACCACACGACCATGATTCCGGGCCGGCGTCGTCGCTGTCGCCTCCGCCGGCATGGGAGCGAACAACCAATCGAGCGACACGATCCCCTGGCGCTTCAGGTCGACCGGCTGTTCGAACCCCGCGAGGAGCGGAAGGTGGCTGCCGCCCAGCGACGGGGCCAGGTGGCGTTGATAGAACCGGGCGAGGTTCATCTCCATCTTGTATGCCGCACCGCTCAACGCCGCGATCCCGCCGAAGTACTCGCCGGCCAGCTTGGCCAGCTCGTCAATTAGTGCCGGTAGGTCGGCGACGGGCAGGGTCTCGACGCGGCCTTCGGCATCGGCGACTGAGGCTCGGTAGCGTGGCTGAAAGTCCTCGCGCCACTTCCGCTCAAAGACCGGAAAGCTGTGCCGGACGGTCGGCGGAATGATTCCGGCGATGTGGCGTGGATGGCGGACAGCCTTCACCAGCATGCTGGGCGCGCTACGGAGGAGGGCGCCTCCGGAGATGAAGTTGATCGAGTAGAAGTACCAACCGTTGACCACGACGTGATAGGGCCTCGGCGCGATCTGGCCGATTTGCTCGCGGAAGAAGGCGTGCATGCGGTCCTCCATGGCCGTCAGCAGCCACGACTCGAACAGCGGCGTGACCGGCTCACCGATCCACTCACCGAATCGGAGCATCCGGGTGTACGCGCCGGGTGCGGGCGATGCCCACGACACGTCGGGCGGCAGCGCGGTCATCGGCCGGGCCTGGACCACCCAGAGCGCGCCCTCCGCGTCGATCGCCCATTCGATGTCCTGCGGCGTCCCGCGAGCGGCCGCGATGCGCCTTGCCTCGGTGGCGATCTGCACCGCCTGCCGGCGGTCAATCGCGTGCTCAGGTTGGCGACGAGGCGCGGCCACATCGCCACGCACGGCCCACTCGTCACCCACGGCGGCCCCTGCCACCAACCGATCTGCGAGGCCGCGCACCGCGGTGATCACGCAGGCCTGCCTGTCGCCATTGATCGGATCGGCGGTGAGGACCACGCCGGCAGCGGCCGGCGCGACCATCCGCTGGATGATCACCGCCATTTGGCCATGTGCGCCCGGCTGGTACTCGGCTGCACGCGAGGTCTGGGCGCTGGCCAGGGTCCGGTCGATCCCGGAAGGGAGCTCGTCCAGCGGAACGTTCAGCACCGATTCGAACATGCCGGCAAAGGAATGCTCGGATCCATCCTCGGCAATCCCGCTCGATCGAACGGCGAATGGGCCAGAGCCCAGATCCCGCGCGGCGTCGAGCAGCAGCGATCGTCGCTCGTCAGCCGTCACCCGATCGGCCCCGGCGGTCAGGACGACGCCGTCGGGGACGCGAACGCCCGCCGCAAGGAGCTCTCCCAGGTTGGCGGCCTTGCCGCCGACTTCGGCGACATCGGCCATGCGCAGGTCGGCGAGCCGCCGGATTGTGGCCGAGCGGATGGCAGTCGAGTTCATGATCCCTTCCTCGATGCGACCGAGGCGATGACGGCCTGCAGGACCCAGTCCACGTCATCGGCCGCCTCGTCGACCGACGAGCCGAGCTGATCGCGCCACATGCGCAGGGCCGATGAGGCGGTGAGGACCACCAGCAAACGAGCGATCCGATCACGATCGGCCATTGATGGTCTTGGCTCTATCGAATCGGCGACCCGACGGAACATCGCGATCCGATCCGGCATGTTGAGCCGCCTCACCTCCTCGGACGCGGGACTGGCCATGGCCGCCCGTGCGAGGTCGCCGAACGAATCGGTGCGCTCGAAATACGCTCGCAGCCCGCCGCGGAGCTCGTCCATGGAGCGGGGAATGACCAGCTCCCCCAGCCCTGCGCGGCGCACCTCGTGTGGGTAGACCGCCGCAAGCAGATCTCTCTTCGTCGCGAAATGTCGGTAGACCGTCGGGACGGACACGCCCGCCTCGCGCGCCACCTGGGGGATCGACACGAATGCGAGGCCCTCTGCCATCACCCGACCGGTGGCGTCGAGGATGCGTTCCCGCGTCTCCTCGGCCTGTTGCGCTCGCAGCGGGCTGCCGTATTTGCGCGACTTGTTACGGACGATATGAGTCATGTTGTGAATATATGACTCATGTCAACCACGCGTAGCGGCCAGTTTTCAGCGTCCTTCCATGTTCCGCGGCCAACGTCCGCGGCGTGAGCTTCACCAAACCACCCTTCCTCGGCGACGAATCACGGGAGGCCGTGCTGCCTGCCGTCGGCGGCACGGACTGGCCCGCGCCGCCCGCGTATGGGTATCGCCCGTCGACATCGCCGCCCGCGGCAGCCGAACGCGGGTTGTCCCTGGCGACCAGCGAGGTGGTGATGGAGCGGGCCGGGCTGGCCGTCCTTCTAGCGGGTGCGGCCCTCCTCTTCCTATGGAACCTGGGCGCCTCCGGCTGGGCGAACGCCTACTACTCCGCTGCGGCACAGGCCGGATCACAGAGCTGGCTGGCGATGCTGTTCGGGTCCTTTGACGCCTCGAACGCCATCACGGTGGACAAGACGCCGGCGTCGCTGTGGGTGATGGCGCTGAGCGCGCGCATCTTCGGCGTGAATGCCTGGAGCATCCTGGTGCCGCAGGCGCTCGAGGGTGTGGCCGCCGTCTGGCTCCTTTACCTCACGGTGCGGCGCCGTGTCGGGCCGATGGGCGGGCTGCTGGCCGCAGCGATCCTGGCGCTTACACCGGTCGCGACCTTGATGTTCCGCTTCAACAACCCCGATGCGCTGCTGACGCTGCTCCTGGTCGCCGCCGCGTATGCCACCGTCCGGGCGCTCGACGCCGTCTCGACGCGCTGGCTGGTGCTAGCAGGCGCCCTTGTGGGCTTCGCGTTCCTGGCCAAGATGCTCCAGGGATTCCTCGTGATCCCCGCCTTCGCATCGGTCTATCTGATCGCGGCGCCTACAAGCATGTGGCGAAGGATCTGGCAGGTGGGCGCGGCAGCCCTCGCCGTCGTTGTCTCGGCCGGGTGGTGGGTCGTACTCGTGATGCTCTGGCCCGCGGATGCCCGGCCGTTCATCGGCGGCTCACAGACCAACAACATCTGGGATCTGATCCTTGGCTACAACGGTTTCGGCCGCCTGACCGGGGACGAGATCGGGCGCGTGGGCGGCGGGCCGGGACCTTTCAGCCAGGGAGCCGGCTGGCTGAGGCTCTTCCAGGGTGAGCTGGCCAGCGAGGTCAGCTGGCTTCTTCCCGCCGCGCTCATCGCCATCGTTGTTCTGCTGTGGGCGACGCGCCGTTCCCCGCGGACATCCCAGACCCGCGCGCACGTGCTGCTGTGGGGCGGCTGGCTGGTGGTCACGGGCGTGGTCTTCAGCCTGATGCAGGGCATCTTCCACTCCTACTACGCCGTGGCACTCGTGCCGCCCATCGCGGCACTGGTGGCCATGGGCGCAGCGCTGGGCTGGGCCAACCGCGACCTGCTGAGCGCCAGGCTGGGGATGGGCGTGACGGTGGCGATCTCAGCCGCATGGGCGGCCGTGTTGCTTTCGCGCAGTCCGAACTGGAACCCGTGGCTGACGCCATTGGTTCTCGGCGCGGGCGCGCTGGCCAGCCTCGCCATCGCCTTCCTTCCCCAGCTCAGCCTCGCAGGACCGATGAGCCGGCGCCTTCTGCACGGCGCGACCGCCATCTCGGCGGTTGTGGTGCTGCTCGCGGTTCCGGCGGTCGGCTCGATCGCCACGGCGGCCGAGGCACATACCGGGGCAATCCCGACCTCGCAGCCGGTGGCGCGCGATGCCGGCACGCTGGGTGGCGGGCAGCGGTTCGCCGGGCCCGGCGTCGGCACGTTCAATGGCGGAGCGCTGCCCTTCCGAGGCGGCGGGTTCGGGGCGCCGGGCCTCGGCCAGGCACCGGTCGGTCGTCCCTTCGGTGGTCCGTTCGCGGCCGGGCGAGGCGGCATCGGCGGACTGCTCGACACCGGCCAGGCGAATCCTCAGCTCGTAGCGGCGCTGCAGGCGAACGCATCGGCCTACCGGTGGGTCGCGGCCACGACCGGCTCGAACAATGCCGCCGGGCTACAGCTCTCGAGTGGCAAGCCCGTGATGGCCATCGGCGGCTTCAACGGCAGCGACCCATCTCCGACGCTCGGCGAGTTCCAGGCGTACGTCGCGCGGGGGCAGGACCATTACTACGTGGGCGGATCCGATGCTGCCGGCTTCCGAGGCACAGTCGGTGGCTCGAACAGCGCCGCGGACATCTACACCTGGGTCCAGGCCACCTTCCGGTCTTCGACCATCGGCGGGGTCACGGTCTACGACCTCACCGCCCGGCTCGGGAGCTCATCCAGCTCCAGCTAAGTCCCGCTCGGAATCTGAGGTGCCGCAGTCAGGCCGTAGTCCAAGGGAGGCAGCCTGTGGCGCATGGATGCTGCGCGCGAGCTTCCCCGATATCGGTCCTCCGCCTCACGTGCGCGGGTCACTAGCTGGTTGCTGCTTGCAAACGTCGCGATCGCCGTCGCCCAAGTGCTTGGGCTCCTGTTGACCGTCTTCGTCCTGCCCTCGGCCCAATTCAACACGCTGGCCGGCCTCCTGAACGTGCTCGGCTGGATCGCGAGCGGCGCATTCATTGCGACTGCGATCGCGTTCATGGCCTGGCTGAGCCGCGCGATCGACAACGTACCCGCCCTCGGCGGAGGGACTCCATCGGCTTCACCGCGCTGGGCCATCGCCTGGTGGTTCATCCCTTTTGCCAATCTGGGGATGCCCTACGAGGTGGTCCGCGACCTGGATGCGCGCATGTCGGACCAGCCACGTGCCGGTCATCCCATTCTGCTCGTCGCCTGGTGGTTCACATTCGTGGGCTCTGTCGTGCTGTCCGGAGTGGCGGTTGAACTCGGGACGGACACGGCGCGCGCGGCCATCACCACCTATGCCGTCGGGCTCGCCTCCGTGGTCCTTACCGCGGCCGCTGCGGTGCTCGCGGTCTTTGTGGTCCGCCGCATCGAGCGCGCCGCATCAGCGCGCGCAGCCCTGCCGCCCGAGCCATTCAACGTGGCGGCGAGAGAGGTCATCGACAGCCAGGAAGCGTCTGATCGACGAACCGGCTGGCGAATGCGCCCCAGCTGGGTTGGGTTCGTCGCAATCACAGGCTCTTTCGCGGTTGCGGCTGCGCTGCTCGTGATCGCGGGCACGGGGAAGGGCACCGCCTCAGGCGCATTGCCGCACGAGGCCCCAAGCCTTGAGGCCGGCCTTCCATCGTCCGTAGCCGGCGAGCAGCTCGAGCATTGGTCGATGCAGGGCGAGCACTATTTCGTGGCCGCAGGAGGTCTCGACGCTGCCGGCCTCGCCCAGCTCAAGACGGATCTCGCCAAGAACGGGCTGGTCATCGATGACGTTGCGTTCGCCGTGGACGGAAGAGCTTCGCTCTCAGATGCCCCCTACTTCGTCAACGCGTTTCGAGTGCGAGGCGTGCAGGCCGCTTCGCTCCCCACGAATATCGCGATCGATCACCCTGGCGCCGGAACGTTCACCGCAGTCACCATCGCCGGCAAGCAGGTGCGCCGCGGCACGGCCGCGATGCTCGAGCAGAACGAGCATCAGCGAGGGACCCCGTATGTCTATGACGCTGGCGAAGTCCGTTACATCATCATCACCGACTCGGAATCCTGGGCGACCGACGCCCTGCGACAGCTGCCGTAGCCCAACCCGTCGCACGACCATTTGGCTTGAAATGCGGACGGGCGTGGCGCAGGCTGCCCAAGGGGGCTTACGAGGGAGGTGCGACTCGTGCCGTTCTATCTGACGCGGTTCAGCTATACGCCTGAAACCTGGGCGCGACTCATGAAGAACCCGGAGGATCGGCGAGCTGCAGCAACGCAGTACATCGAGGCGGTCGGCGGAAAGCTGCATGGGTTCTGGTACGCCTTTGGCGAGCACGATGGGTACAACCTGTGGGAGGCGCCTGACAATGTCTCGATGGCGGCAGCGGCGATCGCCATTGGTGGTGGCGGCGCCCTGAGCTCAATCGAGACGACGGTGCTGCTCACCGTGGAGGAGACCTTGGAGGCGCTGAAGAAGGCATCGACCATCGGCTACCGGCCACCCGGGGTGCAGGGCTGACGTCCAGCGATGGCGGGGCAGGAGTGACAACCATTACGCGATCGCTCCGCGACCGGATGCGCGAGAGCGTCGCGCCATTCATGTCGTTCTTCAACGGGCCCTTCGATGAGCTGAATCGACAGCCCGACGTCGCGAACTTCGCCGTCGGGAACCCGCAGGAGATGCCGCTTCCGGCGTACGTGGCTGCACTCCGCGACGCCACGGAGGCCAAGGACAAGGACTGGTTCGCCTACAAGCTGTCCGAGGCCTCGTCGCAACGCACCGTCGCCGCAACCCTCACCGCGCGGACGGGTATGGAGTGGGATCCCGACGACGTCGCGATGACCAACGGCGGTTTCGCCGCCACCGCGGTCACTCTGCGGACCCTAGTGGAGCCCGGGGACGAGGTGATCTTCCTCTCGCCGCCATGGTTCTTCTACGAGATGCTCATCCTTGCCGCCGGCGGTGAGCCCGTCCGCGTGCGCCTGGAGCCGCCGGCATTCGATCTGCAACTCGAGCGAATCGCCGACGCCATCGGCCCACGAACGCGAGCGGTCATGCTCAACTCGCCGCATAACCCGAGCGGCCGCGTCTACCCCGGGGCCGACCTGCGCGCCCTCGCCGACGCTTTGACCGATGCTTCAGCCCGCATCGGTCACCCGATCTGGATCATCTCGGACGAGCCCTACAGCCGGATCCTGTTCGACGGCCGTCGTTTCGACAGCCCGTCGCAGGTCTACCCGCATACGGTCATCACGTACTCGTATGGCAAGACGCTGCTCGCCCCCGGGCAGCGCATCGGCTACCTGACCGTGCCGCCCACCCTCCCGGAGCGCGGCCAGATCCGCGACGAGATCGTCATGCAGCAATTCGCCACCGGCTACGCCTTCCCGAATGCGTTCCTCCAGCATGCCCTGGCCGATCTCGAGCGGTTGAGCATCGACGTCAGCGTGCTCGAGCGGCGCCGCGACCGGTTGGTGCCTGCGCTCCGCGAGCTGGGCTACGAGGCCAGCATGCCGGAGGGCACCTTCTACACGATGGCTCGCTCGCCCATCGCCGATGACGTGGCCTTCACCGACCTGCTCGCCCGCCATCGAGTCCTGGTCCTGCCTGGCTCAATCGTCGAAGTGCCGGGTTGGTTCCGGATCAGCCTGACCGCCTCGGACGAGATGGTCGAGGACGGGATCCCCCGCTTCGCCGCCGCCCTGTCAGAGGCGCGCCGCTGAAGCACGGAGTCATCAGCCCCAGGCCTGGAGCTCGATGATGTTGCCCTCTGGGTCGGTGACATAGCACCACCTCACGTGACGGCCGTCAGCGGTCGTGAGAGTGACCACCTCGCCGACAGCTTTGCCTCCGGCGGCGAGGATCACGTTCCGGGCCTCCTCCACATCCGGCACAGCGAACGCGATGTGCGCGAACCCTGGCCGATTGGCAGCCGGGGTCAGGGCGTCTCCCTCGCGGCTGTACTGGTAGATCTCGAGGGTCGGAGCGTCAGGCCCGAGACCTGGCAGCCTCAGGTGAACTCCACGCAAACTCGCGCCAGCGACGCCAGTCCCCCGCTCGAGATCCTCCCCGGCATAATCGCGCTCTGGCGGCACCGGCTCGCATCCCAACACGCTGACGTAGAAATCCGCGAGCCTTCTCCAGTCGAGGGCGATGAGGTTGGTGTGGACGTATTTCGCCGAGATCGGCCTGGGCATGACCAGATTCTGTCCCTCGATCAGTCCCAGTCGATGAGGACGCACTCCTCGCCGCCCTCGACCCAGGCGCGGTGCCCGGGTTGGATGTCGAGGTAGGATCCCGGGCCGGCGATCGTCTCGCTGCCGTCGTCCATGAGGTAGCGAACGCGCCCCGAAACGACGTACTCGTGGTGGATCTCCGGGCAGCTAGTCCAGCCATCGGTCTGCGGCTTCACGAACTCGTCCCAGCTCCAACCGGGAGCAAGGCGTGAGCGGATGACCGTCCGGTCTTCAATCGTCACGAAGTCGGCCAGGCTCTTTCCGTCGTCGAACTGGTAGACCTCATCGGGCTCGTCGAAGCGCTTGACCTGGGTTGTAGCCACCCTCTTCTCCTTCTAGAGCTCGCCCGACTCCATCATGCGCTTCAGCTGCGCCAGGTCCTTGGCGAACTGCCGGCCGAAGATGCCGGCGACGAGAGGCCCGAACAGCCTCATCGGTCCGTGGAAGTCAAAGCTCCACGTCCAGTCAATCCGTGTGCCGCTGTCCACCGGCGCAAATGTGGCTCGGACGACGAACGGTGGACCAGCCACGCTTGTCATTTCCCACATGCGGTTCGGTTCGTAGGCCGTCACCTCAGCGACGTTTTCCGAGCGCCCACCCATGAACTGGGTGACGGCCCGCCGCCTGGAGCCGATGCCCGGCGGCCCCGGCGTGATCCATTGCTCCTCTACTGCCGGCGCCGACCATCTTGGCGTGTTGTTCGGATCGGTCAGGACGGCAAAGACCTCCTCGAGTGGCCGTGCGATCGTGACGCTGAGCTGCGTTTCGGCCATGTCCTACTCCGACACTCCCTGCTCCGAGGCGCTGGCGGCGATGGACGACCAGACGTGATCCACCAGGGACGTGATCCAGGCGTCGTCACTTTGCAGACCAAGGATGACGTGGTGGCCGAACACAGCCCCGGCAATCATCTCGGTCACGATCAGCGGATCGATGTCACGCCGCAGCTCACCACGTTCGATCCCGCGGTTCAGCATCGCGGCGACCATCGCTCGGCGTGGTTCGAGGAGTCGTTGGCGGAACACGTCCAGCAGGCCCGGCTGGCGCTGATCCTCGACCAGCAGTGATCCGAGGACTCGAAACGCGCCGGACTCGATAAGTGCCGCAATTGCACCCCGCACGAAGGCCTCGAGTGCCTGGCGAGCTGGCAAGTCCAGCGATAGAGCAGGGAATGGCGTCGCCTCGCTCAGAGCCGCAACCACGAGGTCGCGCTTGGTCGGGTAGCGCCGGTAGATGGTCGTCTTGGCGACGCCTGCATCGGACGCTACCGACTCGATCGACAGCCCGCCATAACCGACGGCCACCAGCTGCCGGAAGGTGCCCGCCAGGATCCGCTCGTCGACGCCGACGTCTCGCGGCCTGCCGCGAAGCGCGGGGGCGAGCTGGTCGGTCGATGGCGCCACCACCGCAGGCTAGCGGCCGGGAGCCAGCGTGGGACGGTCCGCTCGCGTCGTCGGTGACGCGCCCTCCGGCTCCGCCTCGGGAGCGCGAGCCGGCATCACGCGGGCGACGAAGGCCGCGGTCAGCACCGCAACGCCTGCGGCCAGGAGGGCGGCCGCACCCAGGGCATCCACGAACCCTGCGCGGGCGACCCCCGCCAAGGCCTGGCCAGCCGGTCCACCGACCTGGTTGCCAATGGTGACCGCCGCGCCAACGGAGTCGTGCGCCGCGGCCGCGGCGGCGGGCGGCAGTCCGGCGACGGCATCGGTCATGCGGTCGCGATACACCGTGTTGATGACCGATCCGATGACCGCCACGCCCAGCGCTCCGCCCAGCTGGCGCAGCAGGTCATTCATCGCTGAACCGACTCCTGCCTTCGCCTCCGGAACGGCTCCCATCACCGCACCCGTTCCCGGAGCCATGACATTCGCCATGGCCAGGGCGAAGAAGAAGAGGGTGCCGGACACGACCAGGGCGTCCATGCTCGGTGTCCACCGCGTCAGGCTCAGAAGCAGCAGCGCGACCAGGACAAGCCCGCCGGCCATCGTCTTGTTGGTGCCGAAATGCTCGACGGCCTTGAGGCTGATCCGCGCGCCTATCGGCATGCCCACAGCCAGCGCCAGCATCAGCGCACCGGCCTCGAGCGCGGTCTTGCCCAGCACGAACTGCAGGTATTGGGTCAGCCCAAAGATCATGCCGAACATCGCGAAGAACGTCAGGGCGATCCCACCCGCCCCAGCGGTGAAGCGCCGGCTGCGGAAGAGCGAGAGGTCCAGCATCGGCGCATGCGTGTGCGTCTCCCGCCAGGCGAACGCCAGCCCAAGCACGAGCGCCGCGCCGAAGCAGGCCAGGATCAGGGGATCGGTCCAGCCGTCCACCGGAGCCTCGATGATCCCGTATACGAGCGCGCCCACCGCGCCAATCGAGAGAACGGCGCCGGGAAGGTCCAGACGCGCGCCAGATGGATCGCGGCTCTCAGGAACGAGGAACCAGCCGAGCAGCAGCGCGACGGCGGCGATCGGGACGTTGAGCAGGAAGATCGCGCTCCAGTCGAAGTTCTGGATCAGCAGTCCGCCCACCAACGGTCCCAGACCGATACCGATCCCCGACACACCGGCCCAGACCGTGATCGCCTTCCCACGCTCCGCCTTGGGGAACACGTTGGCGATGACCGAAAGCGTCGAGGGCATGATGAGTGCACCGCCGACCCCCATGGCCACGCGCACCGCGATGAGGTGACCGATGCTCGTCGCCAGTGGAGCGGTGAGCGAAGCGGCCGCGAAGATGAGCAGGCCAGCCTGCAATGCGCGCGCCCGGCCAAACCGATCGCCGAGGGCTCCCATGGTCAGCAGCAGTCCCGCGAACACCAGCACGTAGGCGTCGACCATCCACTGAAGGTCAGAGGCGCTGGCGTGGAATGTCCGCTGGATGGTGGGCAGCGCGACGTTCAGGACGGTGTTGTCGAGCCCGATCAGGACCAGGCTCAGGCAGAGCACGCCCAGGGTCCACCATCGACGGGCGTAGGTGCGCGAATCGACGAAGGGGGCGACGGTCTCGCTCATCGAGCTGACCTCCGCTGGCGAGCGGCGCCGAGTGGCGTCAGGCTCGTTACGATACGCTACGGTATCGTATCGTATCCTCCACCGTCAAGGCTCGGACCTGTTGAAGGGCGGAGTACGCTCTCGTAACGGTGCGCTCTGCCAAAACGGAGGTTGGCGGCCTTTTCGTGACGCTCGCGCTGACGCTGGCTGCCTGCGCCGGTAGCCAACCCGGCACGGCGACCCAGAATTCGGGCTCAGCCACCGGGACCGCAACCGCGACCTCTTCCACGCGCGCCGCGCTCGATCAGGAGCATCTCGAGGCACAGGCAGCCCTGGACCGCTGGGCGTCGGCTGTTTCCAAGGCTGGTGGTCCACCCTGGTTCTCGGTCGACCCGACGCTGGCCATAGGCCAGATCGGAGCCTGGGAGACCGCCATGGGCAGCGACGGAAAGATCGCGGTCTACGCTGG
>VBKA01000009.1:10434-26285 GCA_005879815.1 Chloroflexota bacterium | reverse complement strand
GGTGAAGCCCCTCGCGGCGGAGGCGGAGGAGCGGTTTCGGGGGAGCTTCCTCAAGGAGGACACGCCGGCGTTCAGGGAGTACAGGGTGAAGGTGGTCGAGACGCACCCGGCGGACTGAGCCGCTGCGGCTCCCGCTACCAGCGCGTCATGTCGAGGTCGTGCGTGCTCGCAACGAACCAGCGTCCGCGCTCGAGACGGAAGACCTCGAGCGTGCGCGGGCCCATGTCAACCATCCAGAGATGCGGGACCCCCTCGCGGGCGTAGATTCGCTTGCGTCCGCGGTCGAACGCGCCCGTTGAACGGGAAACGACCTCGCAGGCCCAGTCCAGCGCCAGTGCCACGGCCGCCGCGTCGGGGACGAGCGGCATCCGCTCGTGTCGCCCAGCCCGCGAGATCGGGGACGAGGACGTCCTGTGCGACGTGCAACTCCGGTTCGTCGAGGATCCACCAGCCCCCGGGGCAGGCGAGCCCCCGCGAGGGCCGCCGAAGGGCCCGATGAGGGAATAACCGATCATCGAAGCCGCGCGCGCGTGGGAAGCCCCGGTCGCGGGCTCGTGAATATCTGGCCGTCGATGATCTCCGCCACCAAGTGATCAGGTACCTTGCAGAGATCCTCGTAGGTGGCCCGGTGCCGCTCGCTGCCCACATGCACGAGGATAGCATGGAACCGTTGCTTGTGCCTCGTCTCTCCTCCCTTCGACCGTCGGGTAGACACGGCTCCGTAGCCTCCCACGGGGTCGGACGCAGGCGCGTGGGGCCGGTGCGGTCCGGTCCCGTCAACTCCGCTTTGAGCTCGGCGGCTCCGCCTGGCCCCAAGGCGTGGACAGGGGGCACACCGTTACTGCGCCGGTCAAGTGGCGGAAAAAAAGGAGCTTCGGCAAATACTAGGACACCGGGCGGGCATGACTCGGCGGGCGCCTGCGCTCGCATGGCTGCGGCCCAGGCAAGGGGGCTTCCTGCAGAGCCGCGTGTCTTGGTAGAAGCGCGACGCCGGAAATGGGCTTCGGCCTCCCAGCCGACACAGCAAAGATGGCGGGGGCGTCTTGCCATGGAGGTGTTGAGATCGCAGACGCAACGTCCGGGCGAGCACCGTCCGGGGGTGCCCGCTTCCGACATGCTTCGCGTGCGACCGCGCATCTGGTTCAGCGCCTGACGGGCGATGAGCACGCAGGCCACGATGCTCCCGTGGGGCTCGCCTTGGTTGAGAAGGAGAGGCTTGACCCTGCCGTGCTCTTCCGCGTACATCCCGAGGGGCCGGAACTTCCTGGATCACCGACCAACCCGAACATGCTAGACAGTCACGACACGGGGACGCCCATAGGCGGCCACATCGTGGCAGAGTATAGGTTTCGGGCGGCTACGTCCCTAGCTCGGGGAGAGGCGTGTGGCTAAGCCCACCCGCCGCTCTAATCTTGAGACGGGTGGCCGACGTCCCTTGAGGGCGACCTACCCTTGCCGGGTCGTTCCGCGGCACGCTGGTGACGCTCGTGGGTATCTCACCGACCGGTGCTGAGAGCGGCGCGCCGCGGGACAGCTCGGGACGTCGTCTCGCGGCCGGCATCTTTGTGGGCCGCGAACGTGAGCTGCAGGACCTGCAGCTGAACATGGAAGAGGCGCTCGCAGGGCGCGGACGGCTCGTGCTTGTCGCAGGAGAACCCGGGATCGGAAAGACGAGCATCGCGCACGAGCTGGCGGCCCATGCGCGGTCGCGCGGACTGCAAGTTCTGTGGGGCCGGTGCGACGACAGTGGCGGTGCGCCAGCATATTGGCCTTGGGTGCAGATTATTCGCTCCTTCGTGTCTGACGCTGCACCGTTGGACGTTACGGCGGCCATGGGCCCGGGAGCGGCCTATATCGCAGAGATCGTTCCCGACGTCCGCGACTGGCTACTTCATCTACCGCCCCGACCATCGTTGGACCTTGAACAAGCGCGCTTCCGCCTATTCGATAGCGTCACAACGTTCTTCCGCAACGCTGCGAAGGAGCACGGCTTGGTCGTGATGATCGATGACCTGCATGAGGCCGACAAGCCGTCTCTTCTGCTGCTCGAGTTCCTGACGCGTCAGATCGCCGAGGCGCACCTCATGGTGGTCTGCCTTTACCGCGACGTCGAGGTCGGGCGTGAGCATCCGCTTTTCCCAACTCTCGGGGAGCTCTCCCGAGAGCCCGTGACCTCCCGGCTGCGGCTGCGCGGGCTCGGCGAGCGGGAGGTTGGCCAGTACGTCGAGTTGACGACCGGTCGCGAGCCGCCCGCAGGTCTAGTGGAGGCAGTATACCGGAGGACGGACGGCAATCCGTTTTTCGTGATGGAAATCGTCAGGCTTCTCCATGAGGAGCGAACGCTCGAACACGCTGAGCGCGTCAGATCCTGGGGCACAGCAATCCCCGAAGGCGTTCGGGCTGCGATTGTCCGTCGCTTGGACCTTCTGTCGCCGGAGTGCAACCGCCTCCTCCGCGTCGCTGCTGTGATCGGGAGGGAATTCGGCATCGACGTGCTTGAACGCGTGAGCGAATTCTCGCGAGAGCGGTTGCTTGAAGTTCTCGATGAAGCGATTGGTGCTGGTATCATTACTGAGTCGCAAGGCTGGCGCTACCTCTTCTCGCATGCGCTTGTCCGCGATGCGCTGTACGAAGATCTGACGACGACACGCCGCTTGCGGCTCCACCGGCAAGTGGGAGACGTGCTGGAGGCGCTGCACGCGGCGCGTCCCGAGCCGTACCTCGCCGAGTTTGCACATCATTTCTCCGCAGCCGCGGCGCAAGGAGGTGACGTCAGCAAGGCGATTGGATACTCGGTCAGAGCCGGTGAACGGGCGGCTGTCTTAATGGCCCACGAGGATGCGGCACGGCATTACGAACTGGCCCTACGGCTCCTCGAACTCAGCGGTGCGAGCGACAGCGGCCGCCTTCTCGATCTCCTGCTGATGCTGAGCGACTCGTTGTGGAGAGCGGGAGAGATTGAGCGTGCCAAAGCCGTGTCCCTCCACGCGGTGGAAATGGCGAGGAATCTCAACGCCTCGGAGCTTTAGGCTCTAGCCGCGCTTGGCTTCGCTGGGGGGTTGCCGGCAATCGGCGCGGTCGACAGCGACGCCACAGTGATCTCTCTCCTCGAGGAGGCGCTCGACGCGTTGGGGCAAGGATACGATGCGCTCAGGGCCCGACTGATGGCACGGCTCGCGGAAGAGATCACGTTCGCCGAGACCGACGATCGTCGGTGGGCGCTGAGCCGGCAGGCAGTCGAGCTCGCGCGCCGTGTCGATGACCCGTGCGTGCTCGGGTCGGCCCTGAGGTTCACCTACTTAGCCGCTTGGGACCCCGCGGGCGTCGAAGATCGGCTCGCCGTCAGCAACGAGCTGGTCCAGTTGGCAGAGCAGCTAGGCGATCGAACCTTGGCACTCGAAGGGCACGTCTTCCGGTTCCTTGGGCTGGTCGAGCTCGCCGATACCGCCGCGGCTCACAAAGAGTTCGATGTCTGCGATCGACTCGCAAAGGAGCTTCGCCAGCCGTACCACGAGTGGATCGTGGCGACCATCAGAGGATGCGTGGCCTTCATGGAAGGTCGGCTCAGCGAAGTGGAAACTCATGCACAGCAAGCGCTCGCGCTCGGCGAGAAGTCGTGGAACAAGCTCGCCATGCTGTTTTCCGGGGTTCAGATTGGTCGTCTGATGTGGCTACAGGGTCGTTTTCAGGAAGTCGAGCCGTTGCTGATGGGGTTCGGCTCGACGTATCCGCTGCTGGCGGCAACCGTCACGAGCGCCCTGGCTGCAACCTACAGCGAGCAAGGTCGAGAACGCGAAGCGCGCGTTCATTTCGAGCAGGTCGCAAACGGAGGCTTCGATCACTTGCCTCGCCACTTGGCGTGGCAGGCAACGGTAGCCTTCCTCGCCGAAGTTTCCGCATTCCTGGGAGACGTGCGGCGTGCCGAGCAGCTGTACGAGCTTCTAGTCCCTCTCGAGGGACGAAACCTGTTGCTTGCTCCAGCAATCACCGTGGGCCCGGCATCCCACTTCCTCGGCTTGCTCGCTGCAACGACGGGTCGTTGGTCAGACGCGGCTCGGCACTTCGATGATGCGCTTAACATGAACGCGAGGCTCGGCGCGCGACAGTACCTGGCACGTACCCAGACCGCGTATGCTCACCTGCTGCTCCAGCGCCGCCATCCTGGTGACGAAGCGAGAGCGTTGGCCATGCTGAACGAGGCCTTCGAAACGGCACACAATCTGGGAATGCCGTCCGTGGTTGACAGAATTCTTGGCCTTAAGGCGAGCGTGTCGGCTCCAACGTCTGCCGAACCGGGAGGCGCCGGCCTCGAAAACGGCGCAAGGGATGCCGCGACCTACGTGGTGGCCTCGCCGACGCTTGGTGTTCCCACAGGACACGGCGAGCACGCCCTGTTCCGACGCGAAGGCGAATACTGGACCATTGCATTCCGGGGGAACGTCGTACGGCTGAAGGACTCGAAGGGTCTGCGTTATGTTGCTCAGCTCCTCCGCAGTCCGGGACACGAGATCCACGCACTGGAACTCGTTCTGTCGGAGACAAGCGCTCAGCCCGGGCCCGAAGGCCCGCGCCAAGCGTCAAGCCAGGTGGCCAGCGGTTACGTCGGGAGCGCTGGGGAGTTATTGGACGCCACGGCCAAGGCCCAGTACAAGCGGCGCCTTGCGGATCTTCGCGAAGAGCAAGAGGAGGCGGAACGCTTCAACGACCTAGGGCGGGCGGCTCGGGCGCAAGAGGAGATCGCGTCCATCGAGCGCCAGTTCTCGGAGGCAGTTGGGCTCGGGGGCAAAGATCGGCCGGCGGACTCGTCTGCGGAGCGGGCGCGGTGGACCGTCACGAAGGGCATTAAAGCGGCGGTTGGCAAGATCCGCGTCGACAACCCCGCGCTGGGACGGCACTTGGCCACCCACATCAGAACGGGGTACCTGTGCTGCTATACGCCGGATCCTGATCACCCCGTTTCATGGACCCTTTGAAAAGAGCGTTGGACGCACTCATTTCATCTTGACCGAGGCAGCGTCGATTAGGTCGACTCCGCCCATACGCGCCTTCCCCATAATGGGTTTGCTCCTCTTGGCAGTCCATGTCGGCCGTACCGTAGCCAAGGCCACGGACGGCTGCTTGGCGGGCGCAGCGGCCGCGCGCGACGCGAACGATATCGCCCGGCTGCGCGGCCGGATCGCGCTCGGTTGCCCGTGCAGTGACTTCGACGGATTGAGTCAAGCAACTGGTCATGCGAGCTACGTGGGCTGCGCCAGTGCGCTTGTACGCGATGCCGCCGACGGGACGCCGATCCTCGGACTCTTCGGCCTGCGCCGGCCGTGCCGCGGAACCCTCACGCGGATCGTCCGCCAATCAGACTGCGGGTACCCAGCCGCCGAGGAGCGCCATCCGTGCTGCCGCCATCGCCTCGACACGGGGAAGAACGCCGGCGCCATCCGGCGAACGTTGCGCTGCCGGCCGTTGAAACGAGTCCTCCAGCATGTCTGCGAGGCCACGCACTTCGTCGCCGACGCTTGCAGCGACGATGCGACCAACAGCTGCAGCCCCACCTGCGGAGACGGAATCCGCAACGGCGCCGAGCAGTGCGATGGGCGTGACGACGCGCTATGCCCCGGACTCTGCGGACGTGACTGCAGGTGCCCGCAGGTCGTGCAGACAACGATGACGATCCCGAGCGCGGCCCAACCTCCGCATACCCCGGGCTCGCCCGGCGTGACGGTGACCAATCCGAGGCTCCTCGCGCAGTTCGGCGGCCCGAGCTTCAGCCTGAACAACTCCACATACACTCGCTATCGCATGAACCGACCCGTCCAGACGGCGGACGCCGTCCTGATTCTGATCCCCGGCTTCGAGGGCGGCGCCGGCGAGTTCAAGATCCTGGCCGAGAACTTGATCCCGCGGACGCTCGGCGACGGCCTCGTGCTAGAGGTTTGGGGCTTTGACCGGCGCACGCACCAGCTCGAGGACCGTGCGGGCTTGGACACGGCCGAGGACTTCCTCGCGGCGCAGGTCGGCCTCGACTGGCTCTTCGGCGCCGAGCTGGGCTTGGCTCTGCATCCCGCGCTCGTCGCCGGATCGAACCGGCAGGCGGTCTTCTACGATGCGCACGCCGATGTCCCGTTTGTAGCCACCTGGACCAACCTCGTCTTTTCGCGCGACTTGGACGCGGTCGTCGCCGCGGCAGGTGCTGCGGTCCGGAATCAGAACGTCTTCCTAGGTGGCCACTCTTTCGGGACCGGCTTCGCCGCCCGGTACGCGGCCACCGATTTCAACCTGACCGGCGTTGGCGCGCCGGATCCGGGATACACCAGGCTTCGCGGCTTGGTGCTCCTGGAGGGTGCGGCAGGATCGACCGCAGGGCCGCCGCTTAACGCCGACTCGCTCGATCGCATCGTCGCGCAGTACGACGGCGGCCTCTTCGGCGCCGTACGCGACAACGTCGCCCACTGCGTCGACGGCGTAACTGCGTGCACAATCCTCAACGAGCTCGTGGAATGTGCGGGCCAGGTACCGCCCAAATGCACCCTGCCGCAGCCCGCCTACGCGACCTCGTCCGTTCTGAACCCGCGCATCCTGGCGTCGGTGGAGGTGGTGGGGATACAGGGCGTAACCGATCCCGACGGCGGCCAAGTGATCCTCCAAGTGGACCAAGGCGTTTCGGGCAACCGCGCCGTTACCAAGGTCCCCGACCTGGCATTCCTCAACAACATGACGCTGTTTCCGCCTGCGACCGTGGAGGGCGCCATCGGCAGCCTCCTCGATGACGAGGGTCTCCTGTCGGAGATGTCGCTGGGCAGCCCGGGCGCCATTGTGAAGGGGCTCCTTACCTGGCACGATATCATCGAGGGACCGTTGCCGGCTTCGGTACTGCCCGACAACGGCCCCCCACCGACGAGCCTGCCGGGCGTCCGCTGGGGTCAGGAGAAGGAGGTCACCCGCTTCGACCGTCTGCTGACGACCTTCTTCACTGGCGGCACGAACTTCACCGATTGGTACTACCCGACAGCGGGGCTGAGCACGACGAGCGCCCCCGGCGTGTGCACGGCGGGCACGTGCACAGCGGGCAACGTGGGCGCTGCGTGCTCGGCGGCGGCCGACTGCGCGCAGACAATCGATCTCGACTCGACCGCCCTCTCCGTTGGCCGCGGGCGGCGCGACATCGAGAATCTGACACAGGCGGGAAACATGGATATTCCTGTCATCTGCTTCGGGGCGAGCAATGGCTTGCTCACGCCCGTTCCGGGACGCTTCGTGCCTTTCGCGAGCAGCATCGGGCCGTGCACAGCCCCGAGCTGCGACGGGACGCCTCGCATCGTGGAGACCACCATCCCGAACCCCGCTTTTCCCACCTTCGGGGGTGTCAACGGAGGGTTCGAAGTCTACATCAGCGAGGGCTTCGCCCACCTCGACCTGATCACGGCCGAGGACGGCGCCGACAACAACGTGCTGGCGCCGCTGGCCGCCTTCCTCGAGCGCAACGTCCAGTAATCGATATCGACAATTCCGGCTGAGGACCGGAGTTCTTTCGGCCAGCCGTCGCGCGCTCCCTGCGCGCCGTTCTTCGCGTATCTCGCGCTCTGGTCAGACTAGGACAGTCGGAGACGATTCGGCGCCCTTTGCCCTCACCTCGCAGCGGTCATCCATTGGCCACCGCACACGCGCACCGACCGTCGACTATTCGGTTCCGGCGGCGCTGGCGGCCTCCGGGGCGGGCCAGCAGCTGAGGCGGCGGTCGGGGTCTCCTTAGCCCAGCAAGCGCAGCACGGCGCCGGCACACATCCACATCCACTTGCTCGACTCCTCAGCGACGGAGAACACGACTTGGCCGGCCCGCGGCTCCCCCTTCCGGACGAGCTCGTCGAGCCCGACGAGGAAGCCGACACCCCCAAGATAACCTATGCGCGTGAAATCGAGGCGCCAGGCGCGCTCCGGAATCCCGAACCGCTGGGCCCACTGACGCTGCAGCCGCCGGGTGACCTGCATCGATGAGACGGTGGGCATGAAATAGTCGATCGAACCCGGATCGACCTGCAGTTCTTTGAGCGCCCGGCTCAGCGCCGAGGTGGCGAGCGCGAGCCCGCGCCTGAGGACGTAGAGGAGGTTTTGCTTCACATGCTGCGTGCCACGCTCGTGGCTCCTGGCCAGATCCGGGTCGGCGGCGCCCAAGGGGACGAACATCCCCGGCGGCTCCCCGACGCCGCTCGACTCGAGCCACACTCTGAGCGCCGTGTCCGGTTCGCCCGCCTCCAGCGCGACCGCCGCCGCGCCGTCGGAAACGATCCAACGCAGCTGCTCCTCATCGGCGTTCATGCGTTCAGGCGCCGCCCACGGCGGCATACCCAGGAAGCTGATGTACTGCGAGCAGCACACGAGCGCGCGACGGTACTGCCCGAGCCGCAGGAGGCTCGCCGCGATCGCCAGGCCCTTGTACGGCGCCGTGCAATTCGCGGATAGCTCGAATTCGGCGCAGCGTGGAATGCCGAGCGCCTCTTGTACTAACGTACTCGTCGGCGGCATGAGGCGGTCGGGAACGACCGTGGTCACAACGAGCAGCTCAACCTCCTCCGGCCGCCAACCCGCCGCTTCGAGCGCGCGGCGCGCCGCCCGCTCCGCCATCGACGTGTTCGTTTCGCGGCGGGACGGATCGGCGAGGTCGAACGCGAAGTGGCGCGTGGCGATGCCGGTCTCGGCGAGGATGCGCTCACGGAGGTGCTCGTCGAGACCGTCGGGGTACGCCGCCATGAACTCCCGGAACCGATCACGGTCAACCGGGGGGCCTGGGAGGTAGCTCCCGGTTCCGGCGATTCGCACTGGAGCGAGCACTACTCGTCCCTGATGCCGATCAGGACCGACTGGCGGGGATCACGCACCACAACGCGGAACCAAGCGCGAAGTGGTACTCGAGCTCGTACCCGATCAGATATCGGAAGTTGAACCGGATCCACGTCCACGCCGTGACCAGACCGACGGCCACGCCCATAACGGCGCCGAGGGCGCCGATCGTTACCGACTCGAGTGTTACCGAGCGGCCAACGACGCGGTCGTCCGCCCCGACGAGTCTCCAGAGGGCCAGCTCCCGCCGCCGCTCGGCGATGCTCGACAGCAAGAGGTCGAAGATACCGCAGACAGTCACGATGACGATCAGGATCTGGATAGCGGAGCTAAAAGCGAATGCCCGGTTAAGCATGCGGTCGTGGTACTCGAGCACCTCGCGCAGGGACAGAATCTTCAGGCGGTAGCGGTCGCCGACCCGTCCCGCGATGTCCTGCCGCACTTGTTCGAGCGACGCCCCGGGCTCGAGGAAGAGGTGAATGCGGCTCACCGTCCGCTCGCCCCAGCGCTCGATCAGGAGCCGCCGGCTCAAGATCACGCTGCCGCGGTCCCCGACGTAATCCGGGACGACGCCCACGATGGGCAGGTCGAGTTGCCCGGTGGGCGTCGGCAGCCGCATGCGATCGCCGACATGCAGACCGAGGCGGTCCGAGAGCGTCGTCGACGCCAGCAGGCCCGTCCCGGCGCGAAGTGCGCGCACCGCGTCGTCTGCCTTCCCCTCGCGGTACCAGCCGGCCGGGTAGCGCACGGGGTCGAACGCGCCATCCGTCAACGCGAGGAGCCCGATCCGTTCGCCGCCGTACACCTGGCCCGGCATGATGCGGCCCGCCTCGACCTGCGCCACGCCCGGGATGGCTGCCATCTCGGACACGAGGCTGTCGGGAATCGGCGTCTCGAGCCAGCCGCCCTCGGTGCTCACGGCGCTCACCGCCAGGTCGCCGCTGAGCACGCGCCCGATGTATGCGATCATCGACCGCCGGAAGCTGAGCGAGAGGGACGAGACCCCGACCGCAACGGTGAGCACGAGAGCGATCGCAGCGGCTGTCACGCCCGTCCGTCTGACCGAGCGGAAAAGGCTCTCCGCCGCCATCTGCCCCTCGGCCCTCCACAGGGCGGGCAGGATCCGCTTGAGGAGGCCCGCGAGCCATCCCACCATGGGGATCGCGATCACAATCACGGAGACGTTCCAAAGTGTCGAGCCGAGGTTCCCGAGAGCCGCCGACTTCAAGCGCTCCTCGGCGAGGAGCGCGAGGGCGCTGATCGCGACGAGCCCCGCCCACAGGACGACAAGGCCTGACGACGGCCGATCCGCACGGATCGTCCGGGGGTCGGTCCGCATCACCTCGAGCGGGTCGAGCCTCGCCACCCGACGAACGGCTAGGTACGACGCGCACACCGCCGTCGCCACGCCGGCGACCGCGATGAGAGCCTGCTGGGCGGGGTCGATGCTGACCCCGTGCACGGGGAAGCGGAGCTGGAAGTTGATGCCCATCGAGTCGGTCACGAGCCCCGTCAGGAGCGAGGCGAGGCCGATGCCGATCACCATACCGAGCGCGGTGCCGATCGTCCCGAGGATCAGTCGCACCGATCAGGCGAAGCCCGGCCATGACAAGGGCGCGGTGGAGGGCGCCGGTGGCGGTGGTGTTGTAGATGATGAAGAAACCGGCCACGAGGCAGAGGGTGCTGAGTCCGGTGAGCATTGCCTGGTAGGCGGCGAGGACGCCGTCGTACCGTGCCGCTCGCTGAGCCGGCGCAGCGACCGTCAGGACGTCGGGAAGCGCGATGGTGAGGCGATGCGCGACGACCGCCGGGTCGGCGCCGTCACGCAGCACGACATCGACCTGATCTACGCGCTGGTCCTTCCCGAGCAGGTGTTGGGCCGCTGGCAGGTCCATGACCGCGAGCTGCCCGCCGAAGGCGGCCGCCACGCCCTCGGTCTCGAGGACCGCGCGAACCGTGAAGTTGTCGACCCCGCTCGGCGTGGAGAGACGGACCGTGCGGCCAACCCCGACGCCGTGACGCACCGCGAACGCAGTGGTGAGGAAGAGGGAGCGCGGATCCTCGAGCGCACGGAGCGCCTGGCGGCGGTCAGTCGCCGCGGTGACCTGATAGCGGCGCAGCTCCTCCTCGGCCGTCAGGTCGGTGCCGAAGAGCTGGAGCGTCTCCCGCGGGTCGTCGGCGAGCGAGATCGTCCCGTGCACCAGCGGGACGACCGCCCTCACGTCCGGGTCCGCGCGGACGGTGTCGGCAACCGACTCGGGAAAGCCGACCTCGCCGACCCCGAGAGTCACCTCGAGCGCCGCAGGGCCCGCGAGGAGCTCGATGGCGCTGCGGAAGCCGTCGAGGACGCTGCGGTTGATGACGTTGATCGCGACGACGAGGGCGATCCCCACCGCCACGCCGCCGACGATGAGGCTCGTCCGCCCCCAGCTCGCGCGGAGCTGTCGAAGGCTGATCTGGCGGAAGAGCCGCAACATAGGCGATGGCCGCACTACCTCGCGAGGCTCAGGTCGCGCTCCTCGACCTCATGCGTGAGCTCCGTGTCCTGCCGCAAGGTGCCATCGACGATCCGCAGCACCCGCGTCGCGTAGGCGGCAAACACGGGATCATGCGTGACGAGCAGTACGGTCACCCCCGTCCGCTCGTTGACGTCCTGGAGGAGATCCATCAGGACCCGGCCGGCAGCCCGGTCAAGGTTGCCGGTAGGCTCGTCGGCGAGCGCGATGGCTGGCCGGATGACGAGGGCTCGGGCGATCGCCACCCGTTGCTGCTCGCCACCGGACAGGTGAGTCGGGTGATGAGAGGCGCGGTGGGACATGCTCACCATCGTCAGTGCCTCCTTCACACGACCATTCACCTCCGCTTGCTTGACCCCGTCGAGTACGAGCGGCATTCCGACGTTCTCCGCCACGGTGAGAAACGGCATCAGGTTGAAGGTCTGGAGCACATACCCGATGCGCCGCCGCCTCAATGCCGCTGCCTCAGCCGACGTCATCTTGGAGACGTCCGCACCCTCGACGATGATGGATCCTTCAGTCGGGGGCGTCAGCCCGGCGATGAGGTGTAGAATCGTGCTCTTCCCCGAGCCGCTTGGGCCCATGAGCGCCCAGAACGCGCCTCGAGGGCATCGGAAGGAAACGTCGTTGACGGCCCTGACACTCGTCTGGCCGCTGCCGAAGACCTTGGTGACCTTCCGGAACTCGATCATCTCACCCGGGCGAAACGCCGTCGATCTTCGGTCGCAACGTCGATCCGCACCACTTAGGCCCGCACAGAGAGCTCAGCATCCGCTTGCGGGATGACGAGGCTTTCCAGTGTCGGGGCCCCGCGCAAGGACGAGGTCGCCGACGGGTATGGTTGCCCCGGAAGCGAAACGGTTCGCCTTGCGGCTCAAGCGCTGGCGGTCCCGTAACACCTCTTCGATGAAACCGTTTGCGAGGGGATCGAGCACGGTATCCGTAGCAGAATAGGGCTTTACCCCGGATCGGGATCGTCATCGCCTCTGAGGCAGAGACCGCTTAGCTTGTCCTGTCCACCCTATCCCCTCTGCGTGAAAAATCGGGGCACAACGTGAAGAGCACGGGATAGCCGGATTGATGGAGTTCGCCAAAGGGTCCAGGAATGCCGCCCGTCAGCATGTAACCCCGGTCGCGTCCGTCGCCGTCAAGCGGCTCTGCCCTGACGAGCGGACGGCTGATGGCGGGACCAAGTCCTGATTTCTGCTGGGGATATCGTCAATGCGCGTTTCGTCTCCCCAAGCGCGGTTCAAAGCGCGCAGCCCAGGCGCTACAGGCCTTCGCCGTCGCATCGAGGATGCGGACACCGGATTGGTCGCAGAGCGCCGCAAGCCACTCGGTGACCGAGACCTGCGGCGCAGGGACACCGACACGAGTGCGGGCACTCGAGGGAGCCCGTCACGTCCCCCTCGACACGGCGATCTTCTCCTGGGGCGGCATGGCCCAAACGGGCGACACGGCACGGTACCATGCACCTCCCGCGCTGCGAGGGCCCTCCGCACCTCCAGCCGGACGGCCCAGGTCTGGTTGCGCCATGTGCCGGGGTCAGACGCTCCTGCGCACCCTCAGCGCGTCGCGCGCCAGCGGCACCGCGATGCTGAGCTCCGGAATGTGGCGCGGCAGACGAACCTCCTGGTACCGCATGCGGACGAAGAAATCGTGGAGGGGATGGTCGGAGAGAGCCTTCGGCGAACGGTGGAGCTCATAGGTGAGGAGCTCGTGTTCCGAGTGGTCGAACCCGCCGTACGGCGCGGTGAGCCCCGTGCGTTCGAACCCCATCCACTGGTAGGTGCACACACTTTCCGGCTTGGACGCGATCAGCATCCTGTGCGCGTCGATGTGGCGGAGGTATTCCATCACCAGCTTGAACAGGCCGAGGGATACAATTGGCAGCAAGGTCTTGCCTTTGCAGTAGGAGCGCGGGATCGCGAAGCGGTTGAGCTCGACCGCGTGCGGGGAGCGAACGTGCGCTGGGAGCCGGAAGTACTCGTCGGCCTCGAACGGACCCGCGAAGCGCGGCGTCAGGCGCATCGAGCCGACAGCTTCCTCCGTCTCGAGGTGCTCAGCGACGAGGAACCACGAGCGCTGGTCGTACTCGTCGGGGACGGGCGCGTCGTATCCCCTTTCGTCGACGTAGACGCGGCGGCGGACGTCGAGCGCCTGCGCCACCGCCTCGGTCGTCTCGCAGAGAGAGAAGCGGTAGCCGCGGAGTAGCCTCGCCAGGCTGTCGCCGTCCGCTAGGGCCCCAGACTCTTCCGTGCTCTCTGTCCCTGGCTGCATGCCCCTCCCAGAGGCACTTTCAGCAACCATCGTGCCTTCGGCTGAGACCCTACGGAACGCCTAATTTTACGGGGGTCTTTTGCCCAGAGGGGCTATGAACGGATGTTGCTGGAACATGGGCACGGTCCCTGCGGTTCTGCACTGGGGCGCCGCGTCAACTCGGGCGATTCGACGCACAAGATCTCACGAACGACAAGAAGCCCGCGAAGTAGAGCGCCCTCCAGCGTCACTACGCGGCTCTTCAGGACCGGGGAGCTGTGACCGCGCCGGTCACAGTGTGGCCCGTCCTTTCACGCATTGTTGGGTGGGAAGGGCGAAATACGGCAGCACCGTGGCATCGCGGCAAGCATCGAACCTGCGCATGCCCCTGAAGGAGGCTTGGCCAATGGCTCCAACCGTCACGTTGCTCGATCTCGTCACCGCAGTCGCTGAGAACGCCCGCTCGGAGGCCGAGATCATCGCCACGGTCGTCTACATGGTGAACCGCGGCCGTGTCCACCTGTGCGGGACCTTCCGGGGCGCGCGGTTCGACACGAACGCGCTCGCGGCCGCCTGATCGCGAGGAAGGAGACGGCCATGTCACTCGTGTCTGGAACGCGTTGTCGCTCGACGCGCACGATCGTGTACTCAGCCGGGATCGTCCGCCGGGCGACGCAAGGGATGCTCGTCTCACGCCGCGAGAACGTTGGCCGCGAGCTCTTCACCGTCGACTTCGACACCGGCCAGAGGCTCATCCTCTTCGCTCACGAGATCGAACCCACGAGCGAGGAGCCGGACGCGGTCTTCGACGAGGGGACGTTAGGAGCACGTTAGGGGCGCGAGAGGCTTCGCCCCACCCGGACCGGCTGCCGTTATGGCGAGTGCACAGTGTGATCGCATTTCTTACGCCAGGCATATCGGAGGGCGTCAATGGCGTCGATGCGAAAGGCGACAATGATGAACCGAAGGTCTGAGTCCTCGTTCTCTCCACTCCGACCGGCCCACGGAGCGGTAAGCTGGAGATGTGGCCGCGCCTCTGCGGCCAAAGGACACGAAGAGGGAAGGCCCCGATTATCCCATGACGGTGCCTTTGTCCCCCATCTTGAGGCTATCCGGAGGGGCAGGCTACTCGGAGCGGAAACGGGGCCGGCGAAGAAATGGGGGGCCCGAGAATGTGGTTCCATGGATGGTGCGCAACGCTGGTGCTGACCGCCGAACAGATACAGATCGCTCCGGACGAGCATCACGTCCTTTCTGCGACGTTCGATGTGACCGTTACCGGCCACAGGATCGCGTCCGTATGCTGTCTGCGAGCAAACCCGTGCTGAAGATCGTCGTGGAAAACAACATTCGGGAGTGAGCAACCGAGGGGGGAATGCTGGGCGGCGACGAGTCGCTTGGCGATGAGCTGGCGCGGGTCTTCCCTGGAGCCCCTCGCCGCCGCCCAGTGCGCAGGGTCCGACAAGAGGATGCATGATGACGATGTCGACGCGAGGAAGACGTACGGGTGCTCGGACAGCGGTACGGATCGGGCCACTGCTCGCTGTTGCGCTGGTAACGCTGGTCGTCACGAGTCACGCCGGCGCAGGGACGGTGCGACGCAAGTGCCGCCGAACCTGCCGGCCCCTGGTGAGGACGTGCGCCGAGTCACTGCCTCTCGGCCGGGTTTGCTTGGGTAGGAAGAACTGCGTGAAGGTGGAGTCTTGCGCTCGCCAGCGACAAATCGTCCTCCGACACTGCCGCGACGAGGGGCTCGCCTATTGCGAGGCCGATTGGGGGCCGACCGTCAACCGCTGCAGCGCCGCCTGGGCCGAAGATCATCGCGGCGAAGCGGAGGTCACGGTCCACCTCACGTTCGAAGTCCTCGGTCCGCTGGTGTTGGGCGATTTCGGTCCGGAGTGCATTCGTGTGTCGAAGGGGGCGCAGGTGACGTTCACCACAGATGGAGGTGACTTCTCGATGTGCTCGCTCGTCGGCGGCGTCGTCGGATCGCCGGACCCAGGCAGCCCTTTTGCCTCGCCCACGACCGGCGGCACGTTACGCGCGGTCACGCTTGCTGCTACCGGAACGTTCCCGTACTACTGCGCCGAAGGGGCCGCCGCCGCCGGCGCGGTGATCGTCGATCCCTGAGCCGTTTGGCCCCCGGGCATCGATGTCATTCACTCTAAGGGGAGAGAGTCTCTGATCCGCGACGCGCGGCGTGGGCGCCATCATCGGGTTTGCCGTTTCACCCAATGGACGACG
>VBKA01000009.1:8478-10425 GCA_005879815.1 Chloroflexota bacterium | reverse complement strand
GGGATTGGGATCCCAAAACGGGACAGCAGACGCGATCTGAGTTCTTCGTGATCGCGCTCGATGCAGAAAACGGAACGGTGGCGTGGTGCGCCAGCCGGGCGCTCCTTGGGGCCCGCCGGCTCCGTCCGACGTTGGCGGTGGCGCCTGACGGACGAACCCTATTCGTCGTATCGCAAGGCATGCGGTACGAGCCTGGCCACCCGTTTTCTGTCGACGTCAGCGAGCTCACCGCCTAACGAGCGCTGAAGGAAACGGCGGCCCTAGCGGCTCGCCGCGGAACACCTGCAGCAGCGCGGGATCGTCCTTGCTCCAGACCTGACGAACGGCAGGCGAAGTAGAGCACCAGCGTCATTACGCTCGGGTGGTCGCCTTGCCCGGTCGGGGGAATTCGGCCTTGGCGCGGAACGCGTGCATCGACTCGGCCGGCATACGCAACTCCTACATCGCCGACCCCGCCCGCCACGTCCCCGGGAACGAGTGACGCGGCGTCAGCACGTCGCTGTGACCGCGCCGGTCACAGTGTGGCACGTCTTTTCACGCATTGTTGGTAGGAAGGCGAAATACGGATCGCCTCGAGCGTTCGCCTGTAATCCATCGGAGGGGGCTTGATCATGACGTTAATCGGTTCAGGGGATCCCGAGATCGCTGGCGCTGCAGTCGCGCGCACTGCACACACGATGCTCGCCGGCCTGAGCGTACTCGCGTCGGTTCCGGTGGGCGCTCGTGTCCTTGCGAAGCCGGCTTCTCGAAATCGCACGGTTGTCCTCGCAGCACTGCTGCTCTGCACCACGGCCCTAGCCTCCCCGCTGGCTAGTGTGCAGTGCGCGCAGTCCGTCCCGATCCAGCGAGTCCAGCAGGCTTCTGCGACCGCCGGCACGGTCGCCAGCTCGCTCTCGCTGGCGTGGCCCGCTCCGACGGCGGGCGGCAACTTCCTGGCCCTCGCGGTGCACGTCGATTGGGGTTCCACCGTTGGCGACATCCACGTGCCGGCCGGCTGGACGCTGGCCGAGCGCGCCGACAACGTCGGCTTCCGGAACGTCACGGTGGTGCTGTACTACCGCGAGGCCGCGCCGAGCCAGGCTGGCACGGTCACCGTGTCTACCCCGGAACCCGCAGACGAGATGATGATGGTGCTCGCGGAGTATCACGGCATCCGCGCGTCCGGGAGCCTCGACAAGCACGTGCACAGCGTCGGCATGAGCGAGAGGCCCGCGTCGGGCTCAACGGCACCCACGACACAGCCCGACGAGCTCTGGCTTGGCGCCATTGCAAGCTCGTCTGGTTTCAGCCAATGCGATCCCACGAACAACTTCGGCAAGGTGGCCATGTCCATGTCCGGGGCCTCCACGTTGGCGCTCTACGATCGAATTGCTGCGTCGAGCGGACCCGCAGGGGTCTCCGTTACACTGCGCCCGTCCTTTTCCTGCGATACCACGGAGACGATCTCTCTCCCCTGGGCCGGCGTGGTGGCGAGCTTCCGCGCTGGCACGCCGCAGGCGCCCGAAGCGTGCGCACCGATACATATGGAGAATTGTGTCGTGACCACGCGCTTCGTCGGTACCCCGTACGGCGACCGGTACAGCGTCCGCTGCCATATCCGACTGGACGGCGCCTCCAACGGAATCGACCCAGTCGCGGAGAGGATCCGCTTCGTGCTTAGCGATCAGGATTCGCCAACGTGCACTGGCCCCTGCCTGGCGGCGACGGTCACCCCGCGCCGGGTGGGGAGGTGCTGGCGCTACGCTGCCGACCCAACCCTGCCTCTCGCTGTCCAGTCGCTCAGGCTCTGCGATATCGACCCCCCGCGCGGCGTCTACCAGCTTGTCGCCCGCTCGCACCGCGCCAACCTGCAATGCCTGAACGGTCCCGCGCCGTACATGGTCGGCCTGACGATCGGCGACGACTGCGGTGAGCCGTGTTCGACGATGGCCACGACCACCACCATCT
>VBKA01000009.1:6488-8460 GCA_005879815.1 Chloroflexota bacterium | reverse complement strand
GTCGCGAGAGTGTGAAGGCATCACAGGTCGCCCCGTCGGCCGGCTGGTCGACTTCCCTCCATCATTGCCGATCGCATCGTGTGTCGGGGGGAACACATCATCTAACTATCTGACGCCCAAAGGGCAGCTCGACGAAAGCAGCACCGAGGAGCTTCACGTTATCGGCGTCTACGAAGGCGCGCTTCCGGGCGGCGGGAGTCGAGGCTTTCAGGAGCACCCCCAAGGCGTCATCGACGTGACCGTCCGCAATCGCCCCAAGCCGGTCGTGTTGTACCTCGGTTCGTATGAGCCCGAGCTCTGGCGGCTCCACCTCGACCCTGGAGCGCACATCTCACGGATCTTCACCTTCGGATACTACGAGCAAGTCGTGGACGCCCCAGCAGGAGTGCCGGTGACGGTGCTCGGGTACAATGACGGCGTCTCCTGCATGTACGGGTGGGAGCTCGCCGAGAGCGAGGGGGGCTGCCCGTTCTTCGATACGATGGTGCGCGTCCGCCAGCTGACGGGCCTTGTCGAATCATCCTTCCAAGGCTGCTACGCGGGGGACCACTTCGTCGTTCCGCATTCCGACGGACCGCCACAGCCGTGCCAATGCTCTCACCTGACGGGGGATGAGACGATCGAACTGCGCGACGTGTCGCTCCCGGGGTGCGAAGATCTGAAGCACGAGTCGCAATACTGCTTGACGAGTGCCGGCGGAACGCTTGCAGTCCTCGGACTCGACAGCGGCACCGTCTGCCCCCTTACCACGGGGCCGGGAGTCGCGTTGGACCCGATCTCGCCGACTCTCGCATGGCGAGGAGAGGCAGCCTACGCGTGCGTCTCCGGGGCCGGTCTAGTCCGCGCGTCGCTCCAGGATGGCACGGTCGACGTCGGGCAGATGCCCTGCACGGCGGTTACCGTCGACGACGCGGGCCGCTTGGTTGTCTCCACGGCCCCGCACGACGGCTCCGACTCGCGGACCTCCCTGTACGCCTTCGAGTCGTGGCCGGACGCCCTCGCGGGCCGTGCCGTGACCGTTTACCCGGGTAGCGGCTTCGGACTTCTGCCTGAGCGCCTGACCGTGCGCGACGGCGTCGTGTACACCGCTTGGCACTCAACGAACACGATCGAGCGATCCGATCTCGTCACCGGCCAGGCGCTCGCATCCGTTACACTCCAGGGCTACGATGGCTGGATCCTCGGTCTGTCGGTGACGGGAGACGGGCGCATGGTCATTCCCGGGGACATCTGGGGATCAACGGTGCGAGTGTTCGACAGGGCAACGGGTGAACTTGATGAGGCCCTGACGCCAGCGGTTCCGGTGACCGGGGTAGCGTGCGTGGATCGTCGATGACAGGGTCGGATCCCTGAGATCTTGCTCGCACGCGACGCAGGGGGTGTGAGAGCACACGAGGCCCACTTCTACCTCGCCAGCAGCTCCACTGGCGACTCCTGCTCGTGAACAACCAGGGCGTCCAAGGGGCGCTCTATTCCCAAATGGCATGCCCAGGGCGTTCGACGAACACCAACCCATGACGACCCGAATCGTACCGCGATCTGCATGTGGGGCACGCAGCGCTGCTCCCTCCGACGCCGGGGTCTTCAACCTATAAATGCCATGTCCATGTTGTTCGAACAGTGCTGCTGTCGTGGATGATATGCGATTGTTGAGTGGCACCCGTTGACTGGCGGGCGCCTGTCCTGGTGACGACGCCGTGTCCGAAGCGACGTGCTTCAGCCGATCCAGAGACACGTTGTTGTTATTCCCTCCGTCGCCGGCGCAATGAACGATATTCGCAAGCCGAACGACGCGGACATTAAAACGTCACGTTGCTGGAGCTCGTCGCCACCGTCGCCCAGCACGCCCGCTCGGAGGCCGAGATCATCGCCGCGGTCGTCTACATGGTGAACCGCAGGCATGTCTACCTGTGCGGGGCCTTCCGGGGCGCGCGGTTCGACACCAACACGCTCGCGGTGCCCTGATCGGCGA
>VBKA01000009.1:5932-6463 GCA_005879815.1 Chloroflexota bacterium | reverse complement strand
TGTCAGGAACGCGTTGTCGCTCGACACGCACGATCGTGTACTCAGGCGGGATCGTCCGCCGCGCCACGCAAGGCACGCTCGTCTCACGCCGCGAGAACGTTGGCCGCGAGCTCTTCACAGTCGACTTCGAGACCGGCCAGAGGCTCGTCCTCTGCGATCACGAGATCGAACCCGCGAGCGAGGAGCTGGTCTCGGCCCGTTATGCCGAGTGGACAGTGTGACCCATTCTGCACGCCCGGCATATCGGAGGGCGTTAATGCGTCCATGCCAAAGAGGCGCACACGAGTGCATCTCGGCCACAGGCGCCATCGTCGACGAGGGCATGTTGTTTCTCTCAGTGCGGCCTGCCGGTGACGGTGCAGATCGCGAACGTGGCGCGACAGGGGCCCCATAAGGGCAAGGGAGTCATCTCGACGCGCTGGTCTTGCGCGTTCCGGCGCTCCCGAATGACGGCAATTGGCGTGGAGTAGCGCGTTCCTTTGTCTGCTGAGTCAAGTCCTACATCCACGACCCGACCACCACGTTCCCGGG
>VBKA01000009.1:0-5881 GCA_005879815.1 Chloroflexota bacterium | reverse complement strand
AGTGTGGCAGGTGTTTTCACGCATTGTTGGTGAGAAGAGCCAAATGCCGCAGCACCGTGAGGTCGCCTGTAATCCCTCGGTAGAGGTTGATCATGAGGTTAATCGGTTAAGTCCGGGAGTAGGACCCTTTCCACCCTCCCAGCAATCGCATGAATCGGCGAAGGGCTAAAACGCAGGAGCGAGTTTCAAAACAAGGAGGACACGATTCGATGACGGAGAGAATTTGCAGGACTCGAGGCGCGGCGTCAGTGCTGTTTGTCGTCTTGTTACTCGTGGCAGCCGCCACATCGACGCGGGCCAATGTCGACGCGAGCGGCCCTTGGTTCGTCGTCACCGACCCACCCGCCCTCACTTGCCATCTCAACTTCGCGCAGAACGGAACCGATCTCAGCGTCACCGGCTCCTGCGATCCGTTCTCATCGCGCCTAGACCTCTCGGGCACGATCGATTCGGCCTCAGGTGTATTCCGGGTCACCGGCTCGAGTAATTTCCCGACGGTGTGCGGGTCCTTCACCTTCGAGGCGACGGTCGCGCCGGATGGCTCGAGCTTCAGTGGCACCTATACCTGCGCCAACTCGACGGGCGGCTCCCTCCCAATCAGCGGCAGCCGTTGTGGTAATGGCGTGCTCGACGCGGGCGAGCAGTGTGACGACGGCAACCGGAGCGACTTCGACTGCTGCGACGCGGGCTGCCGCTTCAAGTCGCCGGGCGCGCCGTGTGATTTCAACGAGTGCCGGGCCTCCACCTGCGACGGCGCGGGCGTCTGCGAGCGCGTGAACCTGCCAGGCCCATGCGATGACGCGAATCCCTGCACGGCCGGCGACGCGTGCGTCGAGGGAGAGTGCGTAGGCTCCAGGCTACCCGATGGCAGCGCCTGCGACGACGGTAACCCCTGCACAGGGGGAGACCGTTGCAGCTCCGGCTTCTGCTTCGGTGGCGAGCCAGTCACATGCGAAGCCTGTTCCGTCTGCGAGCCCTTCCAAGGCTGCGTTCCGCGTCCGCGATACGGCTGCGGCGGCCCCGACACAGCGACACTCCTGCTCAGCGACCGCCAAGGCGCACGGAAGGACAACGTCCTCTTGCGCTGGGATGGGGGCACACCGGTGGCACCAGGCGGTCGTCGTGGGCCACTCCGTCCCTCCTCAGTTGAGGACTTCGGGGATCCGCGCACGGACACCGACTACGCGGTCTGCGCCTTCGAGGGGTTCGACGACGAGGGGTTCGGCGAAGAGGGGTTCAGCGAACCGCGCCGGCTCCTCGCCTCCGCCGTGCCCGCCGGGGGCACCTGCGGCGGCAAGCCGTGTTGGAAGGCGATGGCCCACGGCTACCGCTACCGCGACCCGGAAGCGACCCCGGATGGCATCCGCTCGCTCGTTCTACGAAGCGGCAAGGCCAAAGCCGCGAGGATCAAGGCCGCGGGACGGGGCGCGAACCTCAACCTGTCATCGCTGCCCGTCCACTTGCCCCTCGTCGTGCAGCTGCAGGCGTCGAATGGTCAGTGCTGGCAGGCCGTCTACCGCAACCCGAAGGTAAACAACCCGGTGAAGTTCAAGGGCACGGTCGTTTCGCGTCGTGACGACGTCGATCAAGGTGACGAGTGATCGCGGCGTTGGGAACGTCTCCGGCCCATGTAGGACGAGTGCGCGAGGCGACGATGAAGCGGGCGCTGTGGGCCTCGTTCTTGGCTTGGTCGCTCAGCTCGGCGCTTCCGGCCGGGCGGCGGCGATACCGATCGAACTTGGGATGTTCGGCACGTACTACCCAACGAGATTCGGTGATGAGGAAGACATCACGTGCATCAGAAACGACGGCGTCGATCCTAACGCTCCTGTCGGCTCGGTTACGCGGTGCGTTTCGGGCAGCCACTGCACGACGACACAAGCAGATGACTGGTGACCGCGGTTTGGGTCCGCTGGGGTCTCGTGCGGCCTTTGTCTTCAAACGTTGCCGGATCCCCCGATGAGCAAGCGGGGACTCGACGCCCCACGTATGAGCTTCGTGTTGAAGGGGCTTCACATCAGAGTATTTGCCGATCACGTCGAGATGGATGCCCCCTGTGTCAACCTGACAGTCGAAGAAACGGAGCAACTCACGATGGTTCTATGCGACGCAGCGAACCATATCCGAAACTGCGCCACGGGTCTCACGCATCGTAGGCCACCTTTCGACATCCTAGGCCCCGGCACGCGCAGTACGTGTTCGAGGCCGCGACCGGCACGAGCGAGGGAATCGTCCGGCCCGAGAGCTCCGTCCAGGCGCTCGCGTGCGCCGATCGACTGAGGCGATTGGAGAGTTTGCGACGGCGACTACCATCGTGTCTGAAACTGGAGGAACCGGAGTAACCACAAGAATGATCAGCGAGATGTAGAGTCACCGAAGGATGGATCGACTCGGAGACCCGCACGGCGTCGGATGGCGCCGAGCAGTTCTCTAGCAAGCGGCGGAATCCGCGGCCGCGAGCAGGAAGCAACGTGTCACCAAGACCGGGCGACGAAAGCGAGGACACCTCGTTGGGCGGAGCTTTGCGCGAGGGGCAGGTCGACGAGCCCAGCAAGCTCCTCGATTCCTGCGCGTGGTACGTGGTTCAGACCAAGCGCAACAGCGAACAGCTGGCTCAACGCCAGCTCCAGCGACAAGGCATCATCAGCTATCTTCCCATGCTCGCTGAGTGGCCACCGCCAGCCGTTGGCCGACTCGTCCAGCCCCTGTTCCCCGGCTACATCCTCGTGCGCGCTGCACTCCCCCGCGACTTCTACCGCGTGAGCTGGACACCGGGGGTGAAGGGGTTCGTCGTTTTCGGAGAATATCCCCCGGCCCTCGACCACCGTTGCGTCGAATTTCTCCACGCACGCGAGGGCTCAGATGGCTTGATCCGATGCGCCCAAGGAACAGAAGTGGGTGTAAGCGTGCGGGTCCTCCAGGGACCCTTCAGAGGACTTGCGGCCGTGGTGCAGCGCCGTCTTCCCGCGCGCGAGCGGGTGGTCGTGCTCCTGAATCTGCTGCAGCGCGAGACACCCGTCGAGCTACCGGAGCGTTGGGTGAGGCGGGCATCGTAGTTGAAGCCTCGTTGTGGAAATGGGCACCGGGGTCACCTCCCGTGCGTGTTGGGCGAGAACGTTGGGGGACGCGAGAGATGCCAAACGCTAATCGACCGCGCCCCTGTCGGAAGCCGCCCAGACCGACGCCTGGGAACGACAGAAGCAGCACTCCTGAGAGGTGGCTTGGCCGCTACCTCGTACTCGTCCTGCTCCGCGATGGCATCTCTCACCACGGGTACGCCCTCGCGAAGGAGTCCCGGCAACGGTTGGGCCGCCAGATGAGCAGCGGCCATTTCTACAACACGCTGCGGCGGCTCGCCGCCGAAGGGCTCGTTGTAACGGCGAGCAATCCTTCGAGCTGAATGCAACCAAGGCGACGGAAATTTTCTTGGCAGCCCCGTCCCCGCCTTGGATACGCGGCTCCGGAGAGAGGCGGCGCTGGACATACCCACGGCACGAACTTTCGTCCGAACGGACCCGAAAAGCACCGGGGCGTAACCGCATGGAACGCGGTGGACGGCACGCACACAGAAGGGGGTTGCGACATGGCCACGAGACTGACGATAGCGCTTGGAGTCTTCGCGTTCGTGAGCAGCGGCACGGCCCACGCCGTCACCCTGAACCAGGGCGCGGCCGCGTGCCAGGCCGCAGTGGGTAGGGGGCTCAGAGGCTTCAAAAAGGCGTACGTGAAGGCCTGGGAGAAGTGCCTCGACGGCGATCTCAAGGGGAAGGGCTGCGACGCGGCGAAGCGCGACACCGTGATCGCCATCGCGATGACGAAGGCCAACGCCACCGTGACTGGCACGTGCACCGACGCGCTCCTCTTCGACGCCGCGCCAAATGGGGCTGGCTTCGCGAAGGACTGCCATCTGGAGGGCGGCGGCGGCGAGATCCTCGACGGGCCGGAAGCCGCGTGCGACGGCCTACCGGTCGGGAATGCCACCCAGCTCGTCGACTGCCTGAGATGCTGGAAGATGGCCGAGCTGAACGAGTTCCTGAAGGTCCTCTACGCTTGCCCCACCCCGCACTCGATTCCTGGGGGCTCGGACCTCGACTGCGGCACGGCACCCGGAGCCTGTCCGTCGGCGACGGACAAGGTCACCGTCGGCTGCCTCACCACGATCGCCAAGAACGGCCTGAAGTGGCTGCTTGCCAAGGAGAACGCCATCGAGAGGTGCGAGGACTCCGTCCGCTCGGGGAGGATTTCGCCTCCGTGTCCCGACCCCCTGACGGCGACCGAGCTTGGGGCAGCCGCGCAGAAGGCGAAGGATCGGATCACGGGCAAGTGCCCGGCGCTGCCGCCATGGTGGGACGAGTGTCCCGAGAAGACGAGCGACGGCGCGTCGTGTACGCCGATCGCGAATGTGAACGACCTGCGTGACTGTGTCGTCGACACGGGTGAGGCGATCGTCGACGAGCTCGTCTGCCAGCAGTACCCCGGGACAAGCGGCTGCCCGACGACGACGACCACCACCACGACCACGACGACGCTGCCGGCGTGCTGTGGCTTCGCGAACGGCGGGCCGAAGCAGCTCCGGTTCGAGACTACTGTAGGGACAGGGGACTGTGGCACCGTCCCCGTCGGCACGGGGGCAGTGAACCTCCGCTGTGGAGGCCTGTACTTCGGCGGCTCCGGCGAAACCGTGCCCCTGCCGCAGGCGGTGCCGGACAAGGGCGTCTCGTTCTTCAAGATTACGTCGTGCGACGACACGGCCAAGGGCCTCACGCTGGCGCGCACTGTGAAGACCGACCCCGGGGTGAGCATCCGTACGTGCACCGACCCGACCGGCATCTGCACGGCGGCGGCCCCCGGTACCTGCGACACCAACACCTTCACCTGCACGGGCTCGGGCATCTGCACGTCCGGCACCTGCACGCGGGGCCTGGTCGGGCTCAGTTGTTCCGCGGGTCCGGACTGTGACTTCGACTGCGGGAACGACCACGACTGCGACATGTGCACGGCGGGGAACGTTGGCGCCCACTGCAACACGCTGAAGGGCGGCGACCACCAGTGCTCGTGCCTGTTCGGCCCGCCGCTGCCGATTCCGAACGCTGGCGTCCCGAACGCGAGCACGTGCGTGATCAACACCATCGGGAACCAGTTCAACACCACCATCTCGGGGAGCGGGGACTGCGTCGCGGGGACCTCTACCGTCTCGCTGCCCCTCAACTCGGAGGTCTATCTGACCGCCGACCTGTTGCCGAAGCGGTGCAGCGCCGCGACGACGGGCGGCCTGGCCGGCGCCTCGTGCTCGTTGAACGCCAACTGCCCGGGCGGGTTCTGCGGGAGCGACCCCGCCATCCAGCCGTGCCCGATCTGCAATCCGACGACCCTCAAGTGTAACGGCGGCCCCAACGAGGGCGCGTCGTGCACGCCTGGGAGCTCGGCCGTGAGCAGCGCCTTCCCGACGAGCCACGACTGCCCGCCGCCGCACGTGGGCGCGGAGGTTGGCGGGGTCCCGATGCCCTTCAGCCTCACGACCGGCACGGCGTCTAAGACCTCGTTCAGCACGGGGTCGGGGAACAGCAAGTCGAACATCTTCTGCGGCCTCTGCAAGAATCCGCTCGGCGGCTTCCAGAACCCCCCGACACCGGCGAACGGGTGCACCTCGGATGCCCAGTGCACGACACCGCCGTTCACGAGCTGCGAGCAGAACCTCAATGGGGCCTTCGGGCACCCCGACGCCGACACGATCACAGAGGTCGGCGAGGCGGCGGGGGACCTCTCCGACGGGGCGCAGCACAATTCCACGTTGGTGAGCGTCTTCTGCATCTCACCGTTCTACGACTCCATGTTCGACACCAATTGGGGCTTCCCCGGCCCTGGCGCCGTCTCGCTGCCG
>VBKA01000008.1 GCA_005879815.1 Chloroflexota bacterium | reverse complement strand
CGCGAGGCGCGGCGCGCGAACCTCGCCGTCGTAGGCCTCGATCAACCACCTGTCCTCCTCTGGAGACAGCTCGTGGTTGACGCTGAAGTTGCCCAGATCGAAGAACGGGTCGCCCATTCCTGCGTACTCCCAGTCCACGATCCGGATCCGTTGCCCGTCATCGATGAAGTTGGCGTTGAGCAGGTCGTTGTGGCACGGCCGCAGCTCCATGGGTGCCTCGAGGAAGGCGCGCTCGATGCGGCGCGAAGCCTCGTGCGCCCGATCCCAGGCGGCGGGAATGGGCACGCCGTGCGAGACTGCGAGCGCACGGTAGGCCTCCACGATGCGGAACGGGACGAAGAGGCCGGGGATCGCCGGACCCTCGTGGATGCGGCGCAGCGAGTCGACGACGCGCTCGATAGTCGGCCGCTCGTGGACCTGCTCCAGGGACACCGCATCACCCACGATG
>VBKA01000007.1 GCA_005879815.1 Chloroflexota bacterium | reverse complement strand
GGTCTCCGGCACGCGCTGCAGGGCGCCCGTCAGGGCGTCGGCAAGCGCCCCGCGCAGGGGCGCGTCATCGGTCACGTGTGCGTCGCAGCCTCACCGAACAGGAAATGATGCGGGCGGCCCGCGCCGAAACGCCGAGCCGCCCGCCAAATATGAAGGCCCTTTCAAGGCGCGTTACGCGATGACCGCCTCGCCGGTGGCGATGTCCGCCTCCACGCGGTCCTCGCGACCGCGTTGGGCCACCAGGTAGTAGACGAGGCCGACGATCACCACCAGGCCAACCAGCGTCTCGAACACAGGCCAAGCGGGGAGTCCGGTCAGGATGTTGGGCTTGCCTTCCGAGTTGGTGCCAAACGCCAGGAACGTGTTGATGAACGGGTTGGACCAGAGGTTACGTAGGTCGTTCCCGAAGTCGCCGAAGATCGGGCTGGTCCAGATGCCGATGTTGATCACCATCGCCGTGCCCCATACCAGGGCCAGGACGTTGATGATCGTCCCCCAGCTGCCGAGGCTGAACCAGGCGCCGCGATGGGGCCAGCCCTTGGTGCGCGCGATCAGCACGCCGAAGTTACACAGGATGTAGCTGAGATAAATCATCCCGGTCGCCGCGATGGCCAGGTAGATCGAAGCCGTGGCTCCCATCACGATCAGCGGCAGCGCACCAAGGACGCCCACCGCGATGGCGGCGTTCGCCGGCGTCTTGAATGTTGAATTCACTGAACCCCAGGCGGACCCAAAGGGAAGCCGGCGGTCGCGGCCCATGGAGAACATCAGGCGTGTCGTGGCGCCCTGGATTGCCAGGGTGCAGACGAATACAGCCACCAGGATCATGACCAGGTACAGGTCACCCAGCGTCGCGCCGCCCGGCAGGCCAAACGTCAGGTTCTCCTTGATGGTGTCCGCGATCGGGAAGCCCGCGGCCTGTCCCGTTTCGACCACCTTGCCGATGTCCCTGAACGAAAGGGTGACGGCAAGCAGGAAGACGGCGCCCACGATTCCGGAGAGCCAGATCGCCGAGAGAACGCCGCGCGGCGCCTGTCGCGAGGCGTCGACCGTCTCCTCGCCGAAGGTGCCAGCTGTGTCGAATCCATAGACCACGAACAGGGCCATGAACATCCCGACAAGGAAGACGGCGAAGTAGTTTCCGCCGGCAAGGTCCTTGGTGTACGAGGTATCGAAGAGGACCGCCGGCGACTGGTGATTCGCGAAGAAGAGCAGGATCAGGGCGAAGACCACCATGCCCAAGATCTCCGCCGCGACGCCGATGTTGTTGAGAAGTGCGAGCAGCCGAACGCCCTCGATGTTGATCAAGGTCGTGATGAGCAGGGTGAGAAGTCCCACGAACTGCCACATGTTCAGGAAGCCGAGTGGCGAGGGGCTGGCCAAGTCCCATCCCTGAATCGTCGACAGGACGAGCGGCACAGTGGCGGCTACGGCGGTGACGGTCACAACGCCGGCCCAGAAGTAGATCCAGCCGGTAAACCAGCCCAGCGTCTTGTGGGAAAGCCGTTTGGACCACTGGTAGATGGACCCGGCGACCGGGAAATGGCTGGACAACTCCGCGAAGTTCAGGGCGACGAAGGTCTGGCCCAGGATGACGAGCGGCCAGGCCCAGAAGACGGCGGGCCCTCCCACGCCAAAGGCGACCGCCTGATTGGTGAATGTCCCTGTCGAGACGCTGATATAGCTGAACGCGACGGCGAAATTCGAGAGGAATCCGAGCGTTCGCCTCAGCTCCGGCTTGATGCCGAGCGACCGAAGGTGCGCGTCATCTCGCGCGACCTGGTCGGTCTGCATGGGATCCGCGGTCAAGGGTCTCCTCCTCTCCCCCACACCGAGTGTGGCCTCCGTCCGAGAAAGGGAATGCGCGGCTACGCGCCCCCGACTGGCGCATATCAGCAGCAGGTGCCGGCCGGTGGGCTGGGCGGCAGCATAGGGTCGGCCCCGGGGGGCGTCAACGGTTTCGCACCGGCGGCATACTGGTGCGGTGAGACGACCCGAGCTCCGTCTCTCCCTGGTGGCTGCCCTCGCCCTGGTCGCCGCGTTCGTCGCTGCGGTGGCCATCGGCGCGGGCCCGCCGTATCCCTCACCGGTCGACGGGCAGACGGTCTACGACACGGCGGGGGTGCTGAGCCCAGCTACGAGGGCGCGCGCCGAGTCGATCATCGCCGGCATCGAGCAGCGCAGCGCGGCGCAGGTCGTCGTCTATACCCAGATAAAGCCGGAGAGCGACACCCAGGATGCCGCGGCGCGCGACGCGGCAGCCTTGATCGACCAGTGGGGCATCGGCCGCAAAGGATTCGATGACTCTCTCGTGATCCTCCTCGACCTGGACGAATCGCGCTGCCACGGCCAGGCGCAGCTGTACGCCGGGTCGGGCTTCCGGGCCGCCTTCATGACCGATGCGGACCGCCAATCGGTCTTCGACAACGAGATGGCGCCACACCTGCGAGATTGCGACATGGATGGCGCGGTGCTCGCAGCCGTCCAGGCCGCGGATCGGGCCACGACGCCGCAGAACGCCGGTCGCCTCGAGCTTGCACGACAGCTCAACGCCGTGCTCGGCTTCGGCGGCCTGCTGCTCGGGGTGCTGCTGGTCGGCTGGTGGCTGTGGCACTGGTTGCGCTACGGGCGCGACCCGGTGTACCTCGACGATCCATCCATCTACATGCCGGCCCCGCCGCCCAGGCTGACGCCAGCCACCGCGGTTCTGATCATGGAGGGCCGTTGCACGCGCCGAGCGCTCACCACCGCGCTCCTCGACCTCGCGTCACGCGGCGAGCTGGTCTTCCGCCACGAGAGCGGCCTGCTCGGGTTCGGCTCCAAGGTGGGGGTTCAGATCTCCAAGCCCGATGAGGAAGACGTGCACCAGCGGCTGATTCGGCGCTCGCCACTTGGACCGGGCGAAAAGCTGGCGCTCGAGAAGATCTCCGACATCGCCTCGGAAGATGCCGACGCATACGTTGACCAGAAGGGTCTGCTCGAGTTTGGCAAGAGCGTCGACGCCTTCAACGATCGACTCGAGGGCGGGGCCGTGGCCGGCGGATGGTACAGACGCAAGCCCTCGAGCGTGATCCAGCGCTGGCAGTGGCTGGGTTTCGCCGAATTGGCCGTCGCCGCCCTCGCCTTCTGGGGAGCCGTGAAGCTGCCCAGCGACGGGCTCACCGTCGCGGCCATTGCGCTGGGGCTCGCAGGGGCCGCCACCCTGTTCGGGTCCCGTTGGATGCCGGCGGTCACCCAGCCGGGCTCCATGGTGCGGGCCTGGCTGTTCGCCTACCGCCGCACGCTGCAGAGGACGCTGGAGCAGTCGCGGTCGATGGACGAGGTGGTTGCCAGCAAGGCTGTGCCCTGGGTTGAGACCCCCGATCAGGCCCTCGTCTGGGGCGTGGCGCTGGGTCTTCATCGCGACGTCGAGCGCGTCCTCGAGCGCACCGCGGAGGATGACCGCAAGGGGCTGGCCGCGACCGCCTGGTATCCGGTCTGGTACGCCTCGGGCTCCGGAGGTGGAGGCGGAGGTAGCGGCGCAGGCGGGGGAGGCCTGATGGCCGGTTCGGCGATCCCGAGCTTCGGCGGCATGTTCGCTGCGCTGGGGACGATCGGGAATTCGCCCTCTTCCTCGGGAGGGTTCGGGGGCGGCGGCTCCTCCGGCGGGGGTGGTGCCGGCGGCTCGTTCTGAACGCCGGACGATGACCCCTCAGGTCAGGTCGACGAAGACGTTCTTGACCTCGGTGTAGAGCTCGAGGGCATGCATCCCAAGCTCGCGACCGACCCCGCTCATCTTGTAGCCGCCGAAGGGTGCCTCGGTGTGCACGCTCGCATTGGAGTTCACGGACAGCACGCCCGCACGCACCCCCTTCGCCACCCGTAGCGCCTTACCGATGTCGCGGCTCCAGATCGACCCGGACAGCCCGTACGGGGTGTCGTTGGCAAGCCGCACGGCGTCTGCCTCGTCGTCGAAGGGGATGATCGCAACCACCGGTCCGAAGATCTCTTCGCGGACGATGCGCATGTCGGTTCGACACGAATCGAAGATGGTCGGCATCCAGTAGGCGCCCGCATCGAACGGGTCGCCGGTCGGGGGCTCGCCACCGTAGACGAGATCCGCACCCTCGTCGCGGCCGATCGCCACGTACCCCGACACGCGCTCCCGCTGCCGCTCGCTTACGAGGCTGCCCATCTCCGTCTTGTCGTCGGCCGGATCGCCCACCACGACCTTACGCGTCGCCTCGGTGAACAGCTCGAGCATCCGGTCGTGGGCGGAAGCCTCCACGAAGATCCGGCTCCGTGGCGTTGTCGAAGACGGCATACGGCGCCTCTGCAGCGAAACGCTCGAGGTCGGCATCCGCGAAGACGATGTTCGGGCTCTTGCCGCCAAGCTCCAGGCTGATCTTCTTCACGTTGTTGGCGGCCAGGCGCATGATCTGCTGCCCGGTCGTGGTCTCGCCGGTAAAGGCCACCTTGCCGACCCTCGGATGCCCAGCCAGCGCCGCCCCCGCCGATCCGCCCGGCCCTGTGATCACGTTCACCACGCCCGCGGGGATGCCTGCCTCCATGGCCAGCTCGCCCAGGCGCAGGGCGGTGAGCGGCGTGTAGCTGGCGGGCTTGAGGATCGCGGTGTTGCCGGCCGCCAGCGCCGGCCCCAGCTTCCAGCTCGCCATGTTCATCGGGAAGTTCCAGGGGACGATCAGGCCGCACACGCCAATCGGCTCGCGGAGTGTGAAGTCCAGGCCCGGCCTGCTGACCGGGATCGTCTCGCCAAACAGCTTGTTCGCGGCTCCGGCGTAGTAATCGAAGACGAAGCTGACGGCAAGCGCCTCACCTCGCGCCCCGGAGATCGGCTTCCCCACGTTGCGGCTCTCGAGCTGTGCCAGCTCTTCAAGGTGCTCCCGGACCAGGCCGGCGAGCTTGGCGAGCGTCCGTCCCCGCTTCGCGGCGGACCAGGTCGCCCATCCCTTGGGATCCTCGAAGGCCTTGCCAGCCGCCTCGACCGCGCGGTTGACGTCTTCCGGCCCGCCCAGCGGCGCGCGCGCAATGACGGCACCCGTCGCGGGATTCACGACGTCGAAGGTCTGCCCATCCGCCGCGTCAACGCGCTCGCCCCCGATGATCATCTGCACGACGTCGGCACTTGGCGTGCTCGGCGATCGGCGGGTCTGCTCCTGAGTGGTCATCGCGGAATTGTAGGACCGTCCCAGGGCGTTGCCCCCATGTGGCCGATGAGCAGATGATGGCGGCTCACGATTCGGAGGTCTTCCATGCCCCAGGCCCAGCACAGCGTCACCATCCAGCAACCGCCCGAGACCGTCTTCGCCTACCTCGTCGACGGCGAGAAATGCACGGAGTGGCGGCGGGGTGTGCTCGACATCAAGCGCATCTCGGGCGAGGGCGGTGTCGGCACGCGCTACGCGCAGGGAGTGCAGGGACCGATGGGCCGCCGCATCTCGGCGGACTACGAAGTCACCGTGTGGGAGCCGAACGCCCATCTCGAGTTCCAGACCGTCACCGGGCCGGCCCGGCCACATGGCCGCTACGACCTGGAGCCGGCAGATGGTTCGACCCGCCTCACCTTCTCGCTGGACGCGAAGCTGGGAGGTCTCGCGGGGCTCTTCATGGGCGGCATGGTGCAGAAGACGATGGATTCCGAGGTGAAGGCCATCGAGCGCCTCAAGGCGGTCCTGGAGGGCAAAGGGTCGGCTTCTGGCGCGGCCGGGGGCTGAGCTGCCCGCAATATTGGCGTTGCGTCCATCGCGGCGCGCGTCGATTGCCATACCGCCGGCATCAATGGCGCGGCGATCAGCGCAGTGCGTTCGGAGGGGCGTTACGAAGAGCCCGATGGCTGTAACGCAAGCATGACTGGCGGCCTGGTGAGCCGGCTGCCATCCCGGATCCCGCCTCAGAAGTAGTTGACGGTGATGCCGCCGTCGATCACGAACTGGGCGCCGTTGGTCCAGCGAGACTCGTCTGAGGCAAGGTAGACCGCGGCATTCACGATCTCCTCCGGCTTCCCGAATCGGCCCGTCGGGTTCCGCGCCAGGCGGAGCTGCTTCGCCGCCTCGTCCTTCAGCAGCCAGTCCATGAGCAGCGGCGTCTCGATCGGTCCAGGACAGATGGCATTCGAACGGACGCCATTAGGCCCGAACTGCACAGCCAGTGATCTCGTGAGGCTGAGGACCGCACCCTTGCTGGCCGTGTAGGCGTCCTGCGGCACCGAGCAGCCGAGGATGGCGACGAAGCTCGAGATATTGATCACCGAGCCGGATCCCTGCTCGACCATGCGCGGAATGGCGTATTTGCAGCCCAGAAACACGCCGCGCAGGTTGACCGCCATGACCTGGTCCCAAACCGCCACATCGGTGTCGGTCACCGAGTGGTCGGCCTCCGGCATGATGCCGGCGTTGTTGTAGAGGACGTCGACCCGCCCGAAGCGCTTTACCGCGTGGTCGACCATGGCGCGGGCGTCGCCCTCGCGGCTGACGTCGGTCTTGATGTAGCTCGCCTCGCCCCCGGCATCGGCGACAAGACGCTCCGTCTCCGTGCCGCCCCGCTCGTCGAACTCGGCGACGACGACCTTCGCTCCCTCGGCGGCGAACATCTGCGCCGCCACGCGGCCCATCCCGCTCCCAGCCCCGGTGATGATCGCGACCTTGTCCTCGAGCCGCATCACCCGCGCTCCAGGTAGCGCTCGCGGTCCCAGGGATGAACGATCGCGTCGTAGGTCTCCTGCTCGACGCGCGCCGCGTTGAGGTAGTGGGCCACCACGTCGGCTCCAAAGATATCGACCGCAGCCTTGCTGGCCTCGAGCTCGCGAATCGCCTCGTGCAGCGCGCGTGGCATCCGGTCGCAGCCGGTCGCCACGTAGCCATTGCCGACGTACTCCTCCGGCGGCTCGATCTTGCGCTCCACGCCCAGCAGCCCTGCCCCAATGACCCCGGCATAGGCAAGGTACGGGTTCATGTCGCCGCCGGGGAAGCGGTTCTCGATGTGCAGGCCGGCCTCGTCGCCCACGATCCGGAAGCCGGTGGTGCGGTTGTCTCGGCCCCAGACGACGTTGACAGGCGCCCACGAGGCAACCGCGTAGCGCTTGTAGGAGTTCACGTTGGGTGCGTGAAAGACGGCCAGCTCGCGGGCGTAGCGCATCATCCCGCCCAGGAAATGGCGCATGGTCGTCGACATGCCATACGGCTTGCCCTTGCCGTCGAACATGCGCGACGTCTCGCCCTTGCGGTCCCAGAGGCTCATGTGCAAGTGGCCGCTCGACCCGGTCCAGGTGTGGTCCGGCTTGGCCATGAACGTCAGACCGTAGCCGTTGAGCCAGGCAATCTCCTTGGCTCCGTGCTTGAAGAGGACAGATCGATCCGCCATCTCCAGGACGTCGCTGTAGTGGATGTTGACCTCGTGCTGACCGGGTGCCGCCTCGCCCTTGCTGAACTCGACGGGGATCCGGGCAGCCGTCATGAGGTTGCGTAGCCTGCCGTGGATCGGCTCGCCCTTGGTGGCCTGCAGGAGGTGGTAGTCCTCGTTGTAGTGGCCAAACCGATCGAGCCCGACGAAGCCCTTTCGGAAGGCATCCTCGTAGGTATCGGTCAACAGGTAGTACTCGAACTCGGAGCCCGCCATCACGCTGAAGCCCATGGCCGCCGCCTTCTCCGTCTGCCGCTTGAGGATCGTGCGCGGAGAGACGGGGATCTCGGCACCGTGATGGTCCACCGTGTCTGACAGGACGATGGCGCTCTTCTCGAGCCAGGGGACGATGCGCATCGTGTCCCACACTGGGTCAGCGATCCAGTCGCCGTAGCCGGTCTGCCAGTTCATGAGGGCGAAGCCGTCGGGCGTGTTCATCTCCATGTCTGTGCCCAGCAGGTAGGTGCAGAAGTGCGCACCGTGGTCGATGGCGCCGTTGAGGAACGCCTGACCCTGGACGCGCTTGCCCATCAGCCGGCCCTGCATGTCGGTGAGCGCCACGATCAGCGTGTCGATCTCACCGTCGCGAACTCTGCGCTCGAGCTCGCTGCGTTGTGGATGCTCGGCGTGCTTCGCCATCGGTCTTCCTCGTCAGTTCAGACGAGGGCCGGCCGGCTTCCCGACCGGCCCTCGTCATCGGTCGAAAACGGTCAGGCTGGGGCCGGGCCTTCCAGCTCGCGGGCAGCCGCATCGAACTCGCGCTCGATCTCGGTAAGCTCCGTTTCCCCGCCCATCACGCGCGGGCCCTTGAAGCGCGCTCGCGCCCAGGCGAAGTAGTACACGAGCAGCAGGACCACTGTGCCGGCCATGAACGGCCAGCTGATGTTCCCGGAAGTCGGGAAGGAAAAGAGGACCAGGAGCACCGCGATCCAGGCCAGCGCCAGAATGGCGATTGGACGCGACCAGCGGCCCAGACTCCAGACCTGCTCTGAGCGCCAGCCGCTCGTCGTCAGGCCGAGGTAGATAGGGACGGCATAGGCGGCGTAGAGGAAGATGGTGCTGATGGCGGTCACAATGGCGATCGCGATTCCACCACCCCCAGCGCTGCCAGCCGCCCCGATATAGAAGGCTGCCATCGTGAACAGGAAGGCCACCACCACGATGGTCACCAGCGCGTTGGCTGGGGTCCGGTAACGGTGGGAGACCTTCTTGAGCCAGCCTGATCCGGGAACGCCATCGTCACGGCTGAAGGCGAACAGCATCCGTCCGGCCGATGCGATCGACGAGAGCGTGCAGAACGACATGGCCACGGCGATCCCGGCTCCGAGCAGCTGACCCACCGTCGCCAGGTTGTACTTCAGCGTCTCGAAGACTGTGTAAGCGCCGCCGAAGTAGTAGGTGCTGAGCTTGTCGGGATCCGCCTTCGCCAGGTCGGCCGGGAACAGGGCGGACAGGTTCGGCAGATGCGTGGTGAGGGCGAACAGGAAGACGTATCCCACGACCGCCGAGACCGCGACCGACAGGAAGATCCCCCACGCGCTCGAGACCCGCGCCCCGATGGTCTCTTCTGCAACGTGCGCGGACGCGTCGTAGCCGGTGTACGTCCAGTTCGCCTGCAGCAGGGAGAACATGAACGCGAAGAAGAGCGGGTAGGTGATGGCCGCGCCGTAGCTGAAGTTGATGCCGAAAGGCAGGCTGTTGGCCCAGCTTCCGCCGTGGTCCTGCGGCTGCACGGCGAAGAGGGTCATCCCCGACTGATCCGGCTTGCCCAGCAGGAACACCAGGATGACCACCGCGGCCACGATGGCGATGTGCCACCACACGCTCACCTGGTTCAGCAGGGCAACGAGGTTGATGCCCGCGATGTTGAGGATCAGGCAGATGGCCAGGAGCACGCCCATCGTCACCAGGGCACCGGTCAGGATCGGAACGTCGCCGGCTTTGATGAACTCGGTGGTGTTGCCGTACTGGATGCTGAACGTCCTGAGCACTGGTGACACGATCGCCACGTTGAGGAATTGGGCGGCGGCGTACGCGATACCGGCCACGATCGCGAACTGCCCGATCAGGTTGAGCCACGCGGTCCACCAGCCCCAGGCGACGCCCTTCATGCGGCTGGCCCAGTAGTAGAGGCCTCCGGCCGTCGGATATGCCGATGCCACCTCCGCCATGGACGCCGCGATGGCGAGCACAAACAGGGTGACCAGTGGCCAGCCGATGAGGCTGGCGGCGGTGCCCGCCCAGGCGAGGCCATAGTCGTAGAGGATCACCGCGCCGGTCAGGATCGAGATGATGCTGAAGCTGATGGCGAAGTTGCTGAAGCCGCCCATGCTGCGGAACAGCTCCTGGGCGTAGCCGAGGCTGTGCAGGTCGCGAACGTCCTGCTGGATGGCCTCTTCGCGAGATCGCTGCGTCATGTGGGGCTCTCCCTAGTGCCAACTCGGGGGTGGCGTCTCGATCTGCACTCGAGGAGTGCGCGAGCGCCGGCAAGCAGCGGCGAAACGGTGCGCGACGCCTCCTTCCTGTACATGGCCGGAGCTCCCCGTCGACCATGCGCAGCCCGCGCTCCCATGGCGGACTGAATCTCGGGACTATAGCCAGCGCCGGCGCGCGCGGGAAGACCTCTGCGGCGCCCGACCAGGGCGGCGAGGCAGCCCGCGGCTGACGAGTGGCAGGCCCTTGCGCCTGGTGCAAGACTTACCAGCCCATGCGAGGCGGGACCACGGAGCACGACGGCGACCAGGCGGCGCGACGCCCCCCGCAGGCCTGGATGGGAGGAGACTCGCCGTTCCCGCGCATCGGCCAATACGCCTTCCTCTCTGACTGCGAGACGACGGCGCTCGTGGCGCCGAGTGGCAACGTGGAATGGCTCTGCCTGCCGCGCATGGACTCGCCCAGCGTGTTCGGCGCGATCCTGGATCGCGACGCAGGTGGCTTCCGCCTGGGGCCCGCCGACATCATGGTTCCAGCCGCCCGTCGCTACCTGCCCGGCACCATGGTCCTTGAGACGAGCTGGGCGACTCCGACGGGCTGGATGATCGTGCGCGACCTGCTGCTCATCGGTCCCTGGCACCACGAGCACGACCACTCGATCACGCATCGTCGCGCCCCGACGGATTACGAGGCCGACCACATCCTCCTGCGCCACGTTCGATGCGTGAACGGCGAGGTCCAGCTCACCCTCGACTGCGAGCCGGTCTTCGACTATGGCCAGCACCGCGGTGAGTGGCGCTGGACCGAGGACGGGTACCACCAGGCCGCATGCCGCCAGCCGGATGGCTCGGTCGAGGTGACGCTGACCAGCGACCTGAACATCGGCTTCGAGGGACCCCGGGCGGTGGCGCGCGCGATGATGAAGGAGGGCGAGACGCGCTTCGTGGCGCTCTCCTGGGGGAACCCACCGCCGCCGCGGAGCTCCGAGGAGGCCTATCCGCGCCTGGTCTGGACGGCCCACCACTGGCAGCACTGGCTTGCCCGGGGCCACTTCCCGGATCATCCCTGGCGCTCGTACCTCGAGCGCTCGGCGCTGACCCTCAGGGGACTGACCTACGCTCCGACCGGCGCCATCATTGCCGCCGCCACGACCTCCCTGCCGGAGACACCCGGCGGCGAGCGCAACTGGGACTACCGCTATTCCTGGATCCGGGATTCGACCTTCGCGTTGTGGGGCCTATACAGCCTCGGCTTCAGCTGGGAGGCCAACGACTTCCTCTACTTCGTGGCCGATGCGGCGAGCGGACGTCCCTCGCTGAACGACGAGATCGCTGCGGCGGCCACTTCCGACGGCAAGAAGGGCGGCGCCACCAAGGACAAGGTCGAAACCGAGAAGCCTCGCGCGGACGGGCTTCAGATCATGTATGGCATCGGCGGAGAGCGCGAGCTATCCGAGCGCACGCTCGACCACCTCCACGGCTACGAGGGCGCCCGGCCAGTGCGCATCGGAAATGCCGCCTACAAGCAGCGCCAGCACGACATGTGGGGCGCGGTGCTCGACTCGGTCTACCTGCACACCAAGTCCCGCGACCGCCTTGACGACCGCATCTGGCCGATGCTCGTGCGGCAGGTGGAGGCTGCGCTCGCGCACTGGCGCGAGCCGGACCGCGGCATCTGGGAGGTCCGTGGGGACCCCAAGCACTTCACCTCCTCAAAGGTGATGTGCTGGGTTGCCGCGGATCGAGGCGCACGCCTGGCTCGCCTGCGTGAGGACTACGAGTACGCCACCCGCTGGCAGGCGGCCGCCGACGAGATCAAGGCCGACGTGCTGGCCAACGGCCTCGACGATCGGGGCGTCTTCACCCAGCACTACGACACGCGCGCGCTGGACGCCTCACTGCTATTGATGCCGCTCGTTCGCTTCCTGCCGGCCAACGACGAGCGGGTGAAGCGAACGGTGATGGCCATCGCCGACGAGCTCACCGAGAACGGGCTCGTGCTCCGCTATCGGACCGCGGAGACGGACGACGGGCTGCATGGCAAGGAGGGCTCGTTCACCATCTGCTCCTTCTGGCTCGTCTCGGCGCTGGTCGAGATCGGCGAGCTTCCGCGTGCGCGCCGGCTCTGCGAACGTCTCCTCTCCGCGGCAAGCCCGCTGGGCCTGTACGCAGAAGAGATCGACCCGGAGACCGGCCGGCACTGGGGCAACTATCCGCAGGCGTTTACCCACCTGGCGCTGATCAACGCGGTCATCCACGTCATCGATGCCGAGCACCGCGGTGCCAGCGCCGCCATGCCGCTCTCGCCGCGCGTGGCAGTCT
>VBKA01000278.1 GCA_005879815.1 Chloroflexota bacterium | reverse complement strand
GGCCCACGTCGGGCCTGCGATGCCGTCAAGTGGCATTGGGTCGAGCACCGCGGCACCCGCGCTTGGCAGTCGAGCCGACCAGTCAGGAGGGCAGCCCGTCTGGCAGATCAACTTCTTCGTCTGGCTCCTCGCAACAGCAGGCGGTCTGGGGCTGTTCGTGCGGCTGGGTCCCAGGTCGCCGCAGGACATCGGCGCCGACTTGGTCCCATCCAGCTCCCCGCCGGCACCCGCCGTGCCCACGCCATCCCAGCGTTACGGAGTGGCTCCAAACGTACGGCCGGAGGAGGAGCACATCCCTCGGTGGCGCCGTCCATCGGTCCAGAATGCTCGAGGCCTCGACCCGCCGCGCCGCAGGAGTCTTTGACGGGGTAGCGGGCCTGGCGGGTCCTGACCGCGCGGGCGAGGGCCACACATGGTCCGCGGCTTGCTTCCAACGAATGCCGTGCAGTTGACCTTGGATGCGATCCATATCGTCGGCTACCTGGGCGCGGTCGGCTCGCTGGTCTTCGGGTCGAATCAGCTCCGGGTCATCCTGCAGCACCACTCGGCCAAGGACGTCGGCGTCTTCGACTACGGCCTGCGCGTGGCCTACTCGGTGCTGCTCGGCATCTACGCCATCGGAACAGGCGACCTGGTCTTCATGGTTGTCAACTTCGGGGCAGCCGTCCTGTCGCTTGCCGTCGCAGCCGCCGCCTACGTCATGAAGAAGCAGCAGGGCGAAGGTGGCCAGGGGCGGGGTGGACGGAACGCGCAGCCAGCGCCTGGACGCTAGGCGCCGATCGGGTGCCAGACCGTCTTGGTCTCGAGGAATTGACCGATGAGGTAGGGCGACTGCGCGGCCGGGCTGAGCCAATCGTAGCCGTCCAGGCCACGCGAAGGCGGTCGCGAGACGCGCTTCACGTTTTCGGTACCGAGCTGCTCGATGGCGGCAGCCTGCGCCGGGTCGAGGCCGAAGGCGTCGAGGCCGTTGACGTCCATGTGGCCGGCCAGGTGCTGGACGAGCTCCCCCCGCAGACCGGTGATCAGGTTGACCACCCCACCGGGCACATCCGAGGTGGCGAGCACCTCCGTCAGCGTCACTGCCGGGAGCGGCCGTGACTGCGAGCTGAGCACCACGGCGGTGTTGCCTGAGACGATGACCGGCGCCAGCCGGCTCACCAGCCCCAGCAGGCTCGAGGACTCGGGCGCAATGATCCCGACCACTCCGGTGGGCTCGGGGACGCTGAAGTTGAAGTAGCTCCCGTTTACAGGATTCACCGAGCCGATCAGCTGGCTGAACTTGTCCGCCCAACCCGCGTACCACACCCATCGGTCGATGGCGGCGACACCCTCCGCTGCCATGACCTCGGCGACGAACTGCTCCCGCCGTCCCTCCATCAGCTCCGCGATCCGGTACAGGATCTGGCCCCGATTGAACGCGGTCTTGCCGGCCCAGTCGGGGACCGCCTTGCGCGCGGCCCGCACGGCATCACGGATGTCCTTGCGCGTCGCGCGGCAGGCATTGGCCAGCAGCCGGCCGCGCGCGTCGAAAACCTCATAGGCGCGACCGGACTCGGTACGTGGGAACTGCCCACCGATGTACAGCTTGTAGGTCTTGCGCACCTCGAGCCGCTCGGCGAGGCGGCCCTTCCCGTTGGTGGTCGACAGCGCGGCAGCGGGTCGCGCTTCCAGCGCCGATGCCCTTCCGCGCGTCAGCCGCGCGGTCCCGATCGGCCGCCGGCGCGGCGTGGGGCTCATCGATTCGCCGCCTCGGTGCCGTACTGGAGCGTCTCCGGGCGTTCGAGGAGGAGCGTGTAGGCGGGTCCTTCGTCCGCGATCGGCCGGTGCCGGGTCCGGCGCGGGACCACGAACAGGTCCCCCGCGCTCAGCTGGACGGGGTTCTCTCCGTCGAGCTCGATCCGAAACGTGCCGTCCCAGCACAGGAACAGCTCGTCCTCCTCGTGGGTGTGCCACGGGAAGTCGCCCTCACAGCGAACCATGCGGACCACCGCCTCGTTGACATCGGCGAGGTCGACGCGGTGCCACGCCTCCTGCAGGCCATCGACGACGCTCGGGATCGAGACGCGCGAGCCGGCCGGCATCGGTCTAGGACTCGCCGTCGAGGGAGAGATAGGCGCCGAGGCCGTGAATCCCACCCTCGCGCCCGTAGCCGGACTCCTTGTAGCCGCCGAACGGGCTGGTCGGGTCGAAGCGGTTGAAGGTGTTGG
>VBKA01000042.1 GCA_005879815.1 Chloroflexota bacterium | reverse complement strand
CTCGCCTGCGACCTGGTCTACGCGTCAGACGAGGCGCGTTTCATCCTGGCGTTCATCCGCATCGGCCTGGTGCCCGATTCGGGCGTCATCCGCGTCCTGGTCCGATCCCTCGGCCGGCATCGGGCCACGGAGCCCGCGGTCACCGGCGATCCGCTCTCCGCCTCCGAGGCGGCGGACGCAGGACTGATCAACGGCGTGGTCCCCGCCTCGGAGCTGGCAGCCCAGGCGGCTGCGGTTGCGCAGCGCCTCGCGGTCGGTCCCACGCGCGCCATCGGTTTCACCAAGCGCCTCGTCAACCAGGCGGACGGCCCCGGATTCGACGAAGGGCTCGGGATGGAGGCCGCGCTCCAGGAGCTCGCGGGTCGCACGCAGGACCACGCCGAGGGCGTGGCCGCCTTCGCGGAGAAGCGCGAGCCGCGCTTCAGCGGCCGGTAGGAGAGAGAGGCACGTGTCGCAGGGCGGCGAGCTTCGCCAGGTCGAGCGTGTCGGCGTGCTCGGCGCCGGAACCATGGGAGCCGGCGTCGCGCAGGTCGCGGCCGAGGCAGGCCTCGACGTGCTGGTGCATGACCCGATTCCGGGGGCGTATGAGCGCGCCCGGGAGCGGATCAGCGGCTTTCTTCGGCGCAAGGCGGAGAAGGGGGAGATGAGCGACGAAGAGTCGGCCTTCGCGCTGGCGCGCATTGGCCAGGCATCCGGGCTGGGCGAGCTGGCCCGCGCGGACCTGGTGGTCGAGGCGATCCCGGAGGATCTCGCCATGAAGCGTGACGCGTTCCACCAGCTCGACGCGGCGGCACCGGATGACACGATCCTGGCCACCAACACGAGCTCTTTGTCCATTGCGCAGATCGCCGCGGCCGCCCAGAGCCCGGAGCGCGTGCTGGGGATGCACTTCTTCAACCCGGTGCCGCTTATGGCCCTGGTGGAGGTGGTAGCCGGGCCGATGACCGAGCCGCCAGTGGTCGACGCGACTGCTCTCGCCGCCCGGCGGCTCGGCAAGACGCCGGTGGTTGCGTCGGATACCCCGGGCTTCATCGTCAACCGTGTGGCGCGCCCGCTCTACCTGGAGTCGATGCGGATCCTGGGTGATGGCCTGGCGAACGTCGAGGCAATCGACGAAGCGCTGCGCGGGATCGGCTTCAAGATGGGCCCCTTCGAGCTGATCGACACCATCGGTGCGGACATCAATTACGCGGTCAGCCAGAGCGTCTACGAGCAGTTCTTCTTCGATCCCCGATACCGCCCCCATCCCTTGCAGCGCACGCTGGTCGATGCCGGGAGGCTCGGACGCAAGACCGGCGGCGGCTTCTACGACTACGAAGGCGAGGGCGAACGCGGAACGCCCTGGGCCGCCCTCGGCCGTCGCCCGGACGGTCCCCGCCGCGAAGTGCTCAATGCCGAGCAGATCGCGGCACGCGTCCTCGCGACCATCGTCAACGAGGCGGCATCGGCCGTGGCGGAAGGCGTTGCGGCTCCCATCGCGATTGACATCGCGATGCGCCTCGGAATGAACTATCCAAACGGACCGCTCGAGTGGGGCGAGCGGATCGGACTTGAGCACGTGGTCCGGACGCTCGACCAGCTGCACGGCGCGGTGCCGGACGGACGCTATCGGGTAGTGCCGCTGCTCCGCTCCCTGGCGGAGCGGCACGGCTCGTTCTTCGAGGCACGCTGAATGCTGGAGCCGCTGCCCGATCGTTATCGGGCCGTCGTCTTCGACATGGATGGCCTCCTGCTCGACACCGAAAACCTTTGGCACGCGGCGGAGACGGAGCTCTTTCGCCGGCACGGCCAGGAGTTCAGCTGGGACGACAAGCTCGCCGTGATGGGCACTTCCTTCGAACACACCGCGGACTACTTCGCCAACCGGCTCGGCCGGCCCGCGGAGGAGGGACCGGCGCTGGTCGATGGTCTGTACGAGATCATGGAAGGGTTGCTGAGGCTCCAGGTCCAGGGACGTCCCGGCGCGATCGAGCTCGTGGAGCGCCTACGCGGCAGGGTGCCGATGGCACTGGCCTCGAACTCCTCGCGGCAGCTCGTCTCGACCGCGCTGGCCACCGCAGGCCTGAGCGATGCGTTCGACGCCATCATCACCGCCGATGACGTCGCCGCCGCGAAGCCGGCGCCGGACGTCTACCTGCTGGCCTGCGAACGGCTTGGGGTCCTGCCCGAGGACTCACTCGCCCTGGAGGACTCGCCGTCAGGGATCGCGGCGGCCAAGGCGGCCGGCCTCGCCTGCATCGCCGTTCCGCAGTTCGCCGAAACCGACGTCTCTGCGGCGGATCGCGTCATCGACTCGTTGGAGGAGCTCCTCGCCGAGACGTAGACTGCACACATGTGTCGCAGCATCAAGACCCTTCGCGTCCTCGACGTCCCGGCCGAGCCCGACGAGGTGCGCGCCGCCGCCCTGCAGTACGTTCGCAAGGTGAGCGGCTACCGGCGTCCCGCGCCGGCCAACGAGCTCGCCTTCAACGCCGCGGTCGATGAGATTGCCGACGCGTCCCGGCGGCTCCTCGACGCCGTGACCGCAACGCATCCGGCCCGACATCCGGCCATGCGGTCCGCGTAGGGCGCGCTCACCTCAGGAGATGCAGACGTGCGATTGAATGTCGCGCTGGCCATCGTCATGGCGCGTGCCTGGTGGACCTTCATCCTGCGCGGGGTCATCGCGATCCTGTTCGGGCTGGTCTGCCTGCTCTTCCCGCCGCTCGCGATCATCGGCCTCGCGACGCTCTTCGGCTTCTGGCTCATCATGGATGGGGTGTCGGGACTGACCGGCGCGTGGAGCGCGCGCGGATCGGGAGGCTGGTGGATTTCCCTGCTGGAGGGCATTGCCGGGCTGGTCGCGGGGTTCCTCGCAATCGTGTGGCCGGTCATCACCGTATTCGTGCTGGTCCTGCTGGTGGGGGCATGGGCGGTCCTCACCGGTGTCTTCGAGATCTGGACGGCCATCCGCCTGCGAGAGCACATCAAGGGTGAGCTCTTCATGGCCATCGCCGGGGTGATCTCGATCCTTTTCGGCCTCTACGTCATCATCTTTCCCCGAGCCGGCATCCTGAGCGTGCTGTGGCTGATCGCCGTCTTCGCCCTCGCCTTTGGTGTCACGCTGATCGCCCTGGGCTGGCGACTGCGCGGGATCTACGAGCAGGCCAAGCGGGGGAATGAGTACGTCGAGCGAGGCATGCGGCCCTGACCTCTCGCGTGCCCCCCGACATCCGTCGAACGCCTGTGATCGTCGACGGCCTGCGCACCCCCTTCGGCCGCTATGGCGGCGCCCTGGCGGGCGTGCGGCCTGACGACCTGGCGGCACACGTGGTGCGCACCATCGTCGAGAGGAACGGGGTAGAGGCAGCCTCCATCGACGACGTCATCCTGGGCGCCGCGAACCAGGCGGGCGAGGACAACCGCAACGTGGGGCGGATGGCCGCCCTGCTGGCGGGCCTGCCGGTCGACGTGCCGGGCGCGACCGTGAACCGTCTCTGCGGCTCAGGCATGAATGCCATCGTCAACGCCGCCCACGCCATCGTCGCGGGAGATGGTGATCTGTTCATCGCTGGTGGCGTGGAGTCGATGACCCGTGCCCCGTTCGTGGCCGCCAAGCCATCCGCGGCTTTCCCGCGCGGCGAGCAGACCCTGTACGACACGACGCTGGGGTGGCGGTTCACCAACCCGCGTCTCGCGGATGCGTATTACCCCTACTCGATGGGCGAGACGGCGGAGAACGTCGTCGAGCGCTGCGGCGTGACCCGCGAGGAACAGGACGGCTTCGCGTTGGCTTCGCAGCAGCGCTGGGCGGAGGCGCAGGAGGCGGGTCGCTTCGCCGATGAGGTCGTCTCCATCCCGGCGCCGGCGCCAAGGGGTGGCGCTGCCGTGGACGTGGCAGTGGATGAGCCGCCGCGCCCCGACACCACCCTCGAGAAGCTGGCGACCCTGAAGCCCGCCTTCAAGCGGGATGCCTCCGGCTCGGTGACGGCCGGCAACTCATCCGGCATCAACGACGGCGCCGCGGCGGTGCTCGTGACCTCGGAGGCGCGCGCTCGGGAACTCGGTTGGCGCCCCATCGCCCGCATGGTCTCCAGCGCGGTGGCGGGTGTGGACCCCGCCACGATGGGTCTCGGGCCGATCCCGGCATCGCGCAAGGCCCTCGTGCGGGCCGGGCTCGGCGTGGACGACCTGGACCTCGTGGAGCTCAACGAGGCCTTCGCAGCCCAGGCGGTCCCTTGCACGCGCGAGCTCGGCCTGGACCCCGACAAGGTCAATGTCAACGGCGGGGCGATCGCCATCGGTCATCCGTTGGGAGCCTCGGGTGCCCGCCTGGTTGCCACGCTGCTCCACGAGATGCGCCGCCGCGGGGCGCGCTACGGCCTCGCCACGATGTGCATCGGCGTGGGCCAGGGGATCGCCACCGTCTGGGAGTCACTCGAGTAGCCGCCGCCGATGCGCCGCAATCTGACGCTCGGGGACATCGGGGACCTGCTGGAGCTGCCGCTGGTCGCGGTCCTGGGGCTCCATCGGTCAGATGGCAGCATTCTCCTCACGCCGGTCTGGCACGAGTTCCGGGATGGGGGCTTCAACGTCTGGGTCTCACTCGAAGGCCAGGGCAAGCTGCGCCTCATCGAACGCGACCCACGCATCTCGTTGGTGGTCTGTGAGAGCGCCGATCCCTACCGCGGCATCGAGATGAGGGGCGAGGCCCAGGTGCTGCACCACGGCTATCGCGAGCTCGTCCGCCGCACTAGCCACCGCTACATGACCGATGCCGCCGAGGCCGATGCCTTCGCGGACTCTATGCCCGACGACGGGCCCGTCATACGCCTCGAGCCCGGGCACCTACGGATCTGGGATTACGCCGAGTAGGCGCTAGCTCGCGCTCCAGCCGCTCCATCGCGCGACCTGGACGATGACCGCATCCCCGAAGGGGTCGTCGAGCGTCTCGTACTGCGGGTACTTCGAACGGAGGCGGCCCATGGCCTCCTCGCGCTCCGGGCCTTCACCAACGGCTCTTGCCACGCCCTCCGCGCGTGACCACCAGAGGAGCCCCCAGTCGTCCTCGTAGCGATCGACGAGGAGTGCCACCCGCGGGTCGCGGGCGATGTGCCGCAGTCGGGCCAGTTCGGGCGTCCGCTTGGGCTTGGGGTCGACCAGTGACACCACGCGGTCGCCGATGACCTCGAACACGACGGGGACGAGGGCAGCGCTGCCATCCGCGCGCAGGGTGGCCAGGTAGGCGACCCTGCCGGAGACGAAGCGCCGGCGCGCTTCGTCCGGTGCCAGCGTCGGCATCGGTCCCGCGCTCAGGCGAGCTTGAGCTGGGGTAGCACCCGCTCGCCGTAGAAGCGAATGAACTCCGACTGGTTGCGACCCACGTTGTGGACGTGGATCTCGTCGAAGCCGGTGTCCACGAAGCCCTGGATGTGCGCGGCGTGGTCGTCGGCCTCCGCGCTGATGAGCACGCGGTTGACGAAGCTCTCCGGGCTCACCTGCTTCGCCATGGCGGCGAAGTCCTCCGGGTTGCGGATGTCCTGCTTGGGAAAGGGCATGCCGCCGTTCGGCCATTCGCTGACCGCGTTGCGCTCCGCCTCCTCGCGCGTGGGAGCCCACGAGACGTGGATCTGCAGGAGCTTGGGCATGCGGGTTGGGTCCTTTCCGGCCTCTCGGGCGCCATCGGCGAAGCGGTCCCACAGCATCTGGATCTTCTCGTCGGCGGCACCCACCGTGATCATGCCGTCCGCGTTGCGGCCGGTGCGCTTGGCGTTGAGGGGACCGGCGGTCGCGACGTAGATCGGGACCGGGAGCTCCGGCTTGGTGTAGAGCCTGGCCGATTCGAGGGTGAAGTGCTCGCCCTTGTGCCGCGCGACATCGCCGGTGAATAGCTTGTTGATCACCTCGATGGCCTCGAACAGCATCGCGCTGCGGATGCCGATCTCCGGCCAGTAGGCACCCACGACGTGTTCGTTGAGCGCCTCACCGGCGCCAAGCCCGAGCCAGAAGCGCCCCGGATACATCGCGCCCAACGTGGCAGCCGCGTGGGCGATGACAGCGGGGTGGTAACGGAATCCGGGGCAGGTCACGGCGCTGCCGAAGGGCAGGGTCGTGCGCTCGCCCAGCGCACCCATGAATGACCAGGCGAACGCGGCGTTTCCCTGATGCGGGGTCCACGGTTGGAAGTGGTCGCTCACCATGAACCCGGCGCTGAAGCCTGCCGTTTCCGCCTGCGCGCACCAGTCGAGGAGCTCGGTGGGGTGGAACTGCTCGAGCATCGCCGCGTAGCCGATCTTCGTCATGGTCCGAAGCGTAGCTCGCCTCGGGCGGTATGGTCATGTGCAGAGAGGGCCGCTCCGGGATTCGGAGCGGCCCTGAAGGTAGGAAGACGTCGCGTGCGGTTAGCTGCTGGTGGAACCGCTGGGGCTGGAGACCGGACCCTCAGGAGTATTGCCCTTGTCGCGACCGGGCCGGCTCAAGAGCCTACCGCTCTGCAGCGCCTTGTCGATCCGGTCCAGGATCGCGTTCTCCCGGTCCTGGGTGATCGTGCCGGCCTTGACCAGCTTGTCGAGGTCCGTCTTGGCGGCACCCTTGATGGCTGCGGTGACCGTGGCGTACTCGACGTTCTGGTCCTTCGCAATGTCCTTGAGCGACTTCCCGCTCTTGAGCTTGCTCTTCAGCTCGTCGACCGAGAGGTGCAGCGACGTCGCCGCGGCCTGGCCAAGGTCGTGACCGATGCCGGTCTTGACGGTGTTCTTGAACAGGTGTCGGAAGCGGGCGCCGAAGAGGGCGCATCCGTCGCCGTTGGCGTTGGCAATCCGGTTCTTCATCGCGTCGCCGATCGCCTTCGGGAGGTCGCCACTGGCCACCGCCTTGTCGATCGCCGCATCGGCGGCTGCCTTGGCGGCGGGTACCAGCGCAGCCTTATCGACGCCGAGCTGCTTGGCGAACTCGTCGAGGAAGGTCTGGCAGTACGCGCCCGGCTGGCTGTCGACGGCGAGGCTTCCTTCGGAACCCGTGGCGGCCGGCGTGCCGGGATTCGCGAAGACGG
>VBKA01000041.1 GCA_005879815.1 Chloroflexota bacterium | reverse complement strand
AAGGTCTTGACATCTCCTGAATCGCCGGCCATCTAGCATGCGCCGATGAGCCGCGCGGCGCACATCCTGATCGTGGAGGACGAGCCGCGCCTGCGCTCCCTGCTGCGGCTCTACCTGGAGCGTGATGGCCATCGGGTGACCGATACCGGGGATGGCCGCGCCGCGCTGGCGGCGTACGAGGCCGAGGGCGCCGACCTGGTGGTCCTCGACCTGATGCTTCCTGCCATGCAGGGCGAGACGGTGCTGGCGGCGCTGCGGGAGCACGGGGACGTGCCGATTCTGGTCACCTCCGCCAAGCGCACCGATGCCGAGCGCATCGCCGGACTGCGAATGGGCGCCGACGACTACCTGGCCAAGCC
>VBKA01000040.1 GCA_005879815.1 Chloroflexota bacterium | reverse complement strand
TCCGATGGCGTGATCGCTGGAGCGTCGCCGCTGGTCATGCAGTCGCCCCGGTCGGACCTGCACCCGGATACCAGCCGCCGCGCTTCATCACCCGAAGCACGCTCAGCGCGTCATCGAGCTCGACCAGGTCAGCGCGCTGACCCGGCGCGAGCGTGCCGCGATCACCTGCGCCGATGAGCTCAAGCGGGTTCCGACTCGCGGCGCGCACGGCGAGCGGCAGCGGGACGCCCGCGGCAACGAGGTTGCGGACCGCGGTGTCGAGGGCGATGACGCTTCCCGCCAGGCGCCCATCCGAGACGAGGCGGCACTCCCCGTTGCGGACCTCCACCTCGAGGTCCCCGATCCACATCCGTCCGTCGCCGGTGCCGGCCAGGCCGATGGCGTCGCTGACGAGCACCAGCCGGGTGGCAGGCTTGGCGCGCAGGACGATCGGCCACACCGAGCGCTCGACGTGCAGGCCGTCGGCAACCAGCTCGACGTAGACCTCGTCGTTGGTCAAGGCGGCCACAGCCAGCCCAGGCCGATGGTTGTCGACTCCCGACATGGCATTGAACAGGTGAGTCGTCGTGCGCGCCCCGGCCGCGTAGCCCTGGGACGCCTCGGGAGCGGTGGCGTTCGAATGGCCCAGTGAGACGTTCACCCCTGCATCCGCGAGCCAGCGCACGAGGTCGAGCGCGCCATCGCGCTCCGGCGCGACGGTCATGATCCGCAGGCCGTCGAGCATCGGTCCCAAAGCGCCCCGATCCACGGCCGAGGGGAGCTGGATGAACGCCTCGTTCTGGGCTCCCTTCTTCTCCGGAGAGATGCAGGGTCCCTCGATGTTGAAGCCGAGTGGCTCGGCGCCATCCTCGGGCGCGGCCGGTGACCACTGTCGCACGCGGTCGGCGAAGGCCGCCAGTCGATCCAACGGCGAGGTAACCGCAGCTGGAACGAAGGAGGTGACACCATGGCGGAGAAGCGCGCGCGCCATGCCATCCAGGGCCGCCTCATTCCCCATCGCGTCATGGCCTCCCCAGCCGTGAACATGGACGTCCACGAAGCCGGGGGTGAGGAATGGCCCGTTCTGCCCCTCGTCGTCTTCCTCGATCGCCTCTATCTGCCCGCCCGCAACCACGATCCGAGCGCCGACCACGCGGTCCTCCAGCACCGCGCGGCCGACCAGGGTCTGCCGCGAAGCGTCAGCCACGTGGAGGTTGCGGGAGCGCGACCGGCCCGGCAGCAGCCGCGACGGGCTCGCTGTGCCGGCCGGTCTCGACGATCTCGTGGGCCATGGACTCGGCCGTGGCCGCGTCGGCGAGGGTGGGAGCGAGACCGGGCGCCGGGTCGTCTCCAGCCACGCGCAGGAGCACATGATGCAGGGCGGCGGCGTGCAGGTCGACGAACGATCCGAGCGAGAGGCGAGCCGGCGGCCGCAGCGCCTCGACCGCCCGGACAAACGGATCGCGGCTCGCCGCCTCGCGGTAGACCGCCTCTCTACCGTCGAATCGCCGCAGGGCAAGCTGGCCGGTACCCAGGTCTCCAACGAGGCTTCCCGCGGTTCCGTACAGCTCGAAGGGGACGCCCTCGGCACCCAGGAAGATGCGTGAGGCCTCCACCGTGATGTGCGCCCCGTTGCTGAGCTCGAGCTCGCCCCAGGACCAGTCGTCCACGTCCACCGGCTCATCGGCACCATCGACACCCGGACGGGAAGCAACCACCGTGCGCGCCGACGCCGCGACGAGCCGAACCTCGCCAAGCAGGAAGCGCAGGGCGTCGATCAGGTGGACACCGAGGTCGAGCATCGCTCCGCCCCCGGCCGAGGCGGCGCGAAGTCGCCACGAGATCGGTCGCGCGGGATCCAGGTAGCTCCCGTGAAAGCTGCCCGTCCGCCCATGGCGAAGCTCGCCGATGGCACCTTTACGGATCAGAGCGCGCGCCTCCACGATCGCCGGCTCGTAGCGCAGCACGAGCCCGGGCTGGCTGGGCAGATCGACGTCGAGCGCGCGCGTGGCGAGCGACAGGGCCTCCTGGCGCGTGCGTCCGATGGGTTTCTCGAGGTAGAGCGCCCGGTTCGCATCGAGCACCTCGCGCGCCTGGGCCGCATGGCGGTCGTTTCGGCTCGCGACGTCCACCAGTCGCAGCTCGTCGTCCGTGAGCGCCTCCTCGAGGGTCTCGACCACGTGCCCTACGCCCAGCGCTTCGGCTTCGTCGCGCACCGCGGCCGGCCGTTCGGTGACGATCGTCGAGACGACCGGAAGCACGGATCCGGGCCGCACGACGGGAAGATCGCGCAGGGCGGAGAGGTGGCTGCGCGCGATCGAACCGAATCCGACGATCGCGATGTCGACGCTCGGCGGAGGCATCGAGCGAATCGTAGCCCCCCACTTGAGGCCGGGGCGATAATCACGACAGCTCCCCGAGCGGGCCTGACCGCCGTCGGCCCACACCGGCGATCGGTCACATCGTGAGAATGACGAACAGCAGGCCGTCGAGGAGATATGCGCCGGTACGGATCCAGGGTCCGGCGTACTCGATCCCCGGCGCAGGGCCGGGCCGCTGCGGTCGTTCGGGCGGAATCCAAGTGGGCGGCTGCTGGACGGGCGGCGACATTTGCGAGCCGTCCGTTGGGCCGTTCAGGCTCTCCATGCCAGCAGGATAGCGAACGTGCCCCGGCTCACGAATCCACCTGAGCAGGGCCGCGCGGACCACGAGATGACCGCGCGTGCGCTGGACGCCGTCGGGAGCCAATGCTCGGCGGTGCCCTGGGGCTTCGTTTCCACGCCATGACCATCGCCACCATCACTGCGGCAGCGAACGCAGCGAGCAGCAGGGGCTGATGGAGCGCTGCGAGGATCCGCCCAAGCCCGGGTGCGGCGACCCAGGCTTCCCCGACGATGTCGCTCGCATGCGGGTTCCAGGGATCGAGTGAGGGGTTGTTGTCTCCGCGGAGCGTGAAGCCGTTATCGTCACCGCCGACGATGCGATGGATCACGATGTGGCCCGCGCCGATTTCGCCGCCGGGCACCCGATAGGCCACAACCTCGCCCACCCGATACTCGGAGGTTTGCCGAACGATGATCAGGTCGCCGGCCGCGTATGTGGGCTGCATGGAGCTGCCGCGGACGATGATGTAGGTCACTGGGCCGCCTAGTGAGGCAGGGCGCAGCAGCACTGCCCAGGCCACGAGCACGAGCGCGAGCGCAGCCAGGCTCAGGTGGCTCCGTACCCTCGTGCTCATGGCACGCTCACATAGGTGACGACCAGCTGCGGGAGCTGGGCCACGGTGGCGAGCTCCTTGCTCGAGAAGGTCACCGTCCGGGTTGTGGCCGAGCCCTCGACGTCGTCACGCAGCATCCAGCCGAAGTTGGTGACGCTCCCCGCGACGAAGTTTGAGACGTCGCTCGTCACGGTGCCGCCGACGAGGTAGCTTCCGGTCGTGCGGTTCTGGCAGCCCACCGGTGTGCCAGCGGTGAACGAGCCGCTTCGGGATCCACTTGGCGGGTTGTTGATGCCCGCCCCGAACGGCTGGTTGTTCCAGGTGATCCCCGTCTCCGTCCAGGACGCTGTCGAAGCGAAGAGGTCGATCGTCCGGCACACCGCAGGAAGCGCGGTGAGGTAGAGCCGCAGGGTGCCGAGCCGAATGACCGCGCTGGCCGGGATGGCTGGACTGCAGGTGGTCAGGTCGAATCGCAGGTATGAGCGCTGGTTGATGGCGTTTCCTGACGACACGTTGTTGCTGGTGAGCGTTCCGAAATTCAAGGTCGGTGATCCCTGCCGCACCGTCGCTTCGGTCACGGCGGTCGCCGTCGCGGGCGTTGCGGTGACGGTGCAGGTTTGGTACGGCGTGAGCGCCTGCGAGGTCAAGGCCAGGCTCGCCGCAGAGGCGGATGAGGTCGTCACGCCGATGATCAGACCGGCGAAGGCGACGGCGACGCGCGGCCACGGCGCGTTCACGGGCCCACCAGAACCATGTCGGTCTGCGTTGCCGTCGTGACCGCCACAGCAGCACCGAGAGTGACCGTCACGCTGCCGCCTCCAGCCGGGACGGCTGCAGAGCCGCTGCTGTTGGTCACGCCGTTGTTCACCGTGACCTGCAGCGTGGCGCCGCCGCATGCGGCGGGAAGCCCCGAAACGGCGACGCTGACCACGGTCGCAGCCGCGAGGTTGTGCAGGACACTGAGTCCTGCGGCGGTGCAACGCGGAATCGTGATCGTGGACGCGCCGAGGGAATCCGACGAGATCGCCGCGGAAGCGGCTGACCCTACCACAGCGCAGGCAAGCGTCAGAATTGCGAGCCCAACGGCACGCCGCCACATGACAGCAGGCCTCCAAGCGGCCGGCGACACGGCGGCCGCCGGCCGGCTGCTCGAACGGCTAGCCGCTGATCACCACGCTGATGCCCGTCACCGAGGCCGCCGCGACAGCGGGCGAGAAGGTGGCCGCGAAGCTGGTGCCCGAGGCGGGTGTCGTCCCGGTCGCCTCCCCAAGGGACGCGTTCCCGGCGCCTGACAGCGTGATCTTGTAGGGCTTGCTGTAGCAGGTCGCGGCCAGGCCGGTGACCGTGACGGTTCCGACCGTGTAGCCGGGCGCCGTGGCCGAGTAGGTGCTCGCGTAGGTGGCGTTCAACGCGCCAGCCTGGCAGGCCGCCACGGTGGCGGTGCCAGCACCGAGGCTGTCGGACGTCAGGTTGAGGCTGGCCGCAAGTCCGTAGACTCCGGCGAATGTGATGAGGCCGGCGATGATCGCCGCAAGGATCCGCTTCACGGTAATGACCCCGCTGTACTTGTGATTCCCGAAGGCAGCGCTTCGGCGTCGAAGGCGAATGGGAATTCGCGGGCCATCGACCTGGTGTGCACTTCAGCAGCAACCGGCTCAGTCCGCTACGGGACTCCGCACCACCTCCGGTAGTACAGAAGTCCCGCTGGTTGCCCGCCGAGACTCCTAGGGTTGGCCAGCCTTCAAGGCCGATTTCGCCGCGAGGTGCCCGCACATGCCGTGGACACCGCCGCCTGGTGGGGTAGAGGATGAGCAGATGAAGATGGCTGGGTCCGGAGTCGAGTAGGGATCGAACCGCAAGGTCGGTCGCGTGAAGAGCTGGCCGAGATCCTGGCGCCCGCCATTGATGTCACCGCCCACGTAGTTGGCGTTGTAGGTCTCGAGCTGCGCGGGGCCCATGGCGTGACGGCCAAGGATCCGGTCGCGTAGGCCAGGCGCAAAGCGCTCGATCTGGTCGATGATCCGATCGCTCATGTCCACCGGCGAGCCGTTGGGGACGTGGCAGTAGGCCCACGCCGTGTGCTTCGCATCCGGCGCTCGCGAGGCGTCGAAAAGGCTGTGCTGCGCGAGCAGCACGAACGGTCGCTCCGGGTTGCGCCCCCTGGCCACCTCCCGTTCGGAGGCGGCGATCTCTTCGAAGGTGCCACCCAGGTGCACCGTTCCGGCCCCCGCGAGCTCGGGGTTACGCCAGGGGATGGGCCCGTCGAGCGCAAGGTCGAGCTTGAAGGCGCCGGGCCCGTACCGATACCTGCGCAGTCCACGCGCGTACTGGGTTCCCATCCGGTCGCCAGCGATCGCCAGCAGCTGGCGCGGCGTCACGTCGAACAGCGCCACGCCATGCGGCGGCAAGTCTGCCAGCCGGTCGATGCGGCGGTCGGTGATCACCTCCCCACCCACTCCGGTCAGCTCCGCGACGAGGGCCTCGCCGAGCCGCGACGACCCCCCGCGGACGATGGGCCAGCCCACGGCGTGTGCGCTAGCCAGGAAGAGGAGCGCGAAGGCGCCGCTGATCGGTTCCTCGAGGCGCAGCATCGAGTGGGCGGCGCACCCGGCCAGCAGCGCGCGGGCGGGTGGATCGGCGAAGGAACGCACGAGCCACGAGGCTGGCTGCAGAGCCCCGAGCCCGAACCGTGCAAGCCCAAAGGCGCGATCTGGCTGGAACGGGATGTGGAAGGGCGCCAGCACGTCCTCGATCAACGCGTCCCAGCTCGCGAGTGTGGGACCGATGAAGCGGCGGTAGGCTGGCGCGTCCCGGCCCAGGGAGGCGGCGGTGGCTTCGACGTCGCGCGTCACCAGGGCGGCCGAGCCGTCATCCAGGGGATGGGCCAGCGAGATGGGCGGCTCGATCCATTCCAGGCCGTACCGTCCCAGGTCGAGCGTCGCGAAGAATGGAGAAGCACGAGCCAGCGGATGGATCGCGCTGCATACGTCGTGCACGAAGCCGGGGAGGGTCAGCTCCGCCGAACGCATCCCGCCGCCAACCGTCGCAGCCGCCTCGAGGAGCGCCACCGAGCGGCCGGCCTGCGCAAGGGTGATGGCGGCCCCGAGACCGTTTGGGCCGCTCCCGACCACCACCGCGTCGTAGTGCTCGCGGCTCATCGGCTCATGACTCGACCGCGTGACGCAGGCTGACGGCCGGGACGTAATCGCCCATCAGCTCGCGCACCCACCAGGCGCCGCTGCGCCGCCGCTCGCTCCACGTCGTGTAACGGTAGCGGTAGAGGCGCGCACGGACCGTCAGCGGCGGGCGACCCGGGAACGGGTTGGCGCGCAGCAGCCCCAGCAGGCCCGGATCGTCGCGCAGCAGCGCTTCCAGAAAGCGCAGGAACCATTGCTCCCCGTAGGCGGGCGAGAGGGGAAGAAACCACATCAGCCAGTCGAGGCGCAGATGGTAGGGAGCTACCTGCGGCGGCCTGCGCGCCGGATCGCCCGGCTTGCCCTTGAACTCGTACTCACGCCAGGGGCTCTCGTCCGTCGGATCCGGATCGTCCGTGCCCTCCACGACCACCTCGTCGCGGTGCCGGGTCACGCTCCCGAAGGCACCGTAGGTGTTCACGATGTGCAGGGAGTTGAACGAGTAGTTCATGAGCTGGCGCCGGCCCAGCAGGTTGCGGACTGGCTGATAGCTCAGCGCGCCGACCAGGAGGGCCAGACCGACGGCGCCTGCGGTGAAGAGCGGCGGTGGGGCGATGACGGCTGAACGCGCGAACGGGAGGAGCACGCCAAGCAGCGAGTCCGGCAGGGCGGCAATGGCGACCACGATGGTGATCCAGTTGAGCCAGGCGTAGTTGCCGCTGACGACCAGGTAGACCTGGGTCAGGATCATGTAGGCGCCGGCCACGGCAGCGACCGGCTGCGGCAGGAAGAGCCCGAACGGCACGACCAGCTGCGCGACATGGTTGCCGAGCACCTCGAGCCGATGAAAACGCTTCGGCAGGCGGTGGAAATACCAGCTCAGGGGGTTCGGCATCGGCTGGGTCTCGTGGTGGTAGTCGAGGCAGGTGAGATCGCGCCAGCATCGATCGCCGCGCATCTTGATCAGCCCGGCACCGAACTCGACCCGAAACGCGAGCCATCGGTACAGCAGGATCACCAGCGCCGAGGGGGCGTAGGCGTCGCTGCCCAGGAAGATCGCCAGGAAGCCGGCCTCCAGCAGCAGAGACTCCCATCCGAAGGCGAAGAAGGTCTGCCCGACGTTGACGATCGACAGGAAGAGCGCCCACAGGAGGATCCAAGCCAGCATGGTGAGGGGCAGGGAGACCGCCTGCGGAAGCCCGAGCAGCATCAGGGCGGCGATCGCCGCTCCACTCCAGGCCACGATCCCCAGCGCCCGGTCCGAGTAGTGCCATTGGAAGAGGCTGGGGGCGCTCATGAACGGGACCGCAGCGACGAAGTGTGGCACCGGAAGCAGACCACGCTCGCCGAGGAGCGGGCGG
>VBKA01000046.1 GCA_005879815.1 Chloroflexota bacterium | reverse complement strand
CTCGTCCCATTACTGGAGGCAGCCAGAGGACGGATCGCGATGCGGGGCTGGGGACCCTTCCGACGCCCTATCGTGGAACTCGCAGATGGCGGAATTTGGCTCGATTTCATCGCGGCCTGCCGGACTCGCAGCCCTCTCCGACACTAGCGTTGTTCGCTCAACGCCCACGGCCGCCGGCCCCAACGGCTCTTGCATGACGAAGCGTTTCAAGATTCGGCCTAGAGGGCCGTTCTCGCTTGCAGAGGCGGCGAACTTCGGTTTCGGACAGCGGATCGACCCGAAGTGGGATGGGGTTCTCAGGTTCGCCTTCTGCGTCGACGGATACCGTGACCAGGTCGGCGTGGAGATCCGACAGGAGAACGCCGATGTCGACTGCATCGTCCACGGTGAGGCGGACGTCTCGGTCGTAGAGCGCCAGGTGGCTCGGGTCCTGTCACTCGACTTCGACGGTGAGGCGTTCCTCGAGATCGGCCGGCGGGACCCCGTCATCGGTCGGCTCCAGGCCGTGGCGCCTGGCCTGCGCCCTCCCTCTTCTACTCGCCCTACGAGGCAGCGGCATGGTCGATCATCAGCGCCCGCCGCCCCGAGCGCCAGATGGCGGAGGTGCGACGCCAGCTGAGCGAGACCCATGGCCGCCCATGGCCGGGTATTCGACCTCGCAGGCCAGCGTCTTGCGGCGCTGCCGACCCCTGAGCGGCTGCTCGCAGTCGGCTCGTTCGCCGGTCTCACACCGGAGAAAGTGGAACGACTTCACGGTGTCGCGACGGCCGCAATTGCCGGAATGCTGGATGTCGATCGCATCCAGGCGATGGGCCCAGAGGCTGCGATGGAGGATCTTCGCTCGCTGAAGGGCATCGGCCCGTTCTACAGCGCCCTCATCGTGGTGCGCGGGTCCGGATTCGCTGACGTGCCGGTGGCCGAACCCAAGGCCCTGGAGTTCGCCGCAAAGCTCTACGGCCTGCCTGGCCCGCCGTCCGACGACGAGTTCCGAGCCATGGCCGAGCGGTGGAGGCCATTTCGCACCTGGGCGATCGTCCTCATGCGGGCCGCGGGCAGCCGCCTTCTCGTAGAGGGCTAGCCGGGCGGGCAGCGGCGTGATCCGGCTGATGGCTCAGGGTACGGGCAGCTGCGCGTAGATCTGTTGCTGGTAGGGAGGCGCGATACCACCGCCCGCGACGGCTCCGGCCTGGTAGTCCGGCGAGGTCGAGACGAAAAGTAGATGTACGAGGCTCCCCTCGCCCTCAGACGTCATCGCGGCGCCGAAGTAGTCGCCGATGAAGGTGCCGGCGCCTGAGAGCCCGCCCTGCTGGGGCGGGACCACGTTCGGATCCCAGGACTCAAGCGTCGCACGCCGGTTGCCGCCGAGCGGCGTCGCGTCTGCTGCATAGGCCTGGACGGTGACGTCGATGCAGGTGTTCAGGCGGCCTACGTTGCCCGCGATCGGGTCATTCGCCGGACACGCCAGCCGGCGGTCGTAGAAGGCCACCCCGAATTCCCCGTTCGGCGCCGCGAACACCTTCTGCTGGAACGTGTCACCCGCTGCCGCTGGGTCATTCACCTGGACCGGCTTCGCCCAGGTCTTGCCCTCATCGGCGGATTGGGTCAGCCAGGTGTTCCCCTTTGGCACGGAGCGGTCGTAGTTCTCGTAGGCGAGCAAAAGGTTTCCGTTGGCTGGGTTCACCGTCATCGAGTACGGCGTCCCGTCGCGGAAGGTATCTGGAAGGTACGGAGTGGGCCCGACACTGGTCGTGACCTGCTGCCCCGGCTTCGACCACGTCTGCCCGTTGTCGTGCGAGACGACCACCTGGAACCCGCCGGTGGTGTAGCTCTGCTTGGGCGGCAGCGTGTCATAGGCCACGTAGACATTGCCTTCTGGCCCCTCGAAGACATAGGGGTCCCCGTTGAACTTCGGCTTGGTGGCGGAGGTGATGACCCGCGGCGGGGTGAAGTGCGCGCCAAAGTCGGTCGAGACCGAGACGACCGTGTTCATTGCGGCCCCGTCGAACAGGATCCATGACGCATACACCGAGCCTGGATGCTTGCCGAAGAGGTCCGCCCCTACCCACTGCTTGTCGGCGGTGATGCCGAGACCGCTGGCGTGGTAGGTCGCCAGGAGGACCGGCGCCTCCCAGTCGCGGCCGACTGCCCCATCGGCCTTCATGGAGCGCGAGAGGTAAATGGCGTCGTTCAAACCCTTCGGGTTGACGTGGCCGACGTCCCAGTTGTGGTCTCCAGACGGCTCGATGACGAAATTGAAGGGAAGCACAAGCGCGTACAGGTTGCCCTGTGCGTCGAAGGCGACCACCGGGTCAGTGGTGTCCATCCACTCCTCGTAGCCGGGCAGGATGCCGCTCTGCCAGGTCTGGCCGCCGTCGGTGGAGTCGTACCAGACGAGCTCGAACAGGTAGTCCTTGGGGGAGAAGAATGCCTTCGACATGCCCACGATGTGAGCTGGGTCGGTCGGATCCACCGCCAGGTCGCTCTCACTCTTGTCGTTGGCGAACGTTGACCAGCGGCTCGCGCACACGTTCGGATCGCGAAGCCACGGCGCGTTCGCCGGGCACGCCTGAACAATTGGCGTGGTCGAGGCCTGGACGTTGATGACTCCGTCGACGTCGGTGGCGTAGTCGCCCACAGCGGCGGATGGCGCGACCGACGTCGCCGTGATAAGGGCTGCAACGAGTCCCGCCACAGCGGTTGGACGAAGGCGCATTGGGTGGGCCTCACTCATGCTCTTTGCGCTGGTCTCAGAGGCACGGCCCAGCAGTCTGGTTGGCGACGCGAAGCTTGTTCACCGTGTTGTCGTCCGCATACGCGACGTGCGCGCAACCACGGTTGTCGATCGTCTCCATGATGAAGTCCAGCAGGTTGCGGTTCGACGCTGGCGCCACACAGAAGATGCCTAGGTTGCAGATATCGCCAATGTGCATCGGCGTGGTCGTGATCGGCGTCACAGCCCAGGTCGCCCCGTCGATGCCGCTGCTCAGATTCCGCGACTGCGCGGCGTAGAGGTTCCAGGCGCAGGCCGGTGGATAGGTCGGCGGGTTGCCATTTTCTGGTCCGGGCCCCGCGCAGCCGCCCGGATCCGCCTTACCCAGCGGGTCGGTCGGGAGGATCGTCGTGGATCGCAGGTATGCCACGTCGACCTGCCCCGGATCTCCCGCCGCAATGGCCGGGTAGAAGTGGGTGCCGGTCTCCGAGGAAGGACTGATGCGGTACGCCCTCGCGGCGCTGCCCGGGATGAGCCCGCCACCGCCGTCCCATGTTGCACCACCGTTGCTCGACCACACGACGTACATGTCGTACTCGCACGAGGGGTCGGACTGCACGGTGCCCGCCGTCGACTCAGCGGCGCAGGTCACGGGATTCGAGGTGGCGTTGGCCGTGAACCCGAAGTACGGGTTGCCCTCGCGATCGAGCGTGAAGGCCACGAACGGGGTGGAGGTGTCGTGACCGAGGCCGGCATCGAAGGCCTGCTGCGGCGTCCAGGTCAGCCCGCCGTCATCGGAGTACGAGATCCAGATGGTGTGGAACGCCTGGGCCATCGTCACGTTGCAGCCCGTGGCGTTCTGGGGCAGATCCGCCGCAATCCAGCCGACGATGATCCGTCCGGCGTGCGGCTTGCCCGGAGGCACGATCCCTACTCCGGCGGGGACCGTGTTGCAGAGCGTGTAGCCCTGGGCGACCAGCGTGCCCGTGATGGCACCTGGTGTCACGGCCGGCGCGGCGAGCACCTCCCGCGGCGCCCCAAACGTCGCACCGCCATCGTGCGAGATGTTGACCCAGATCTGGCTCGGGCCGTAGAAGTCGTGGTACATCAGCACGACCTCGGCCTTCGAGGTGCTCTTGCCGGAAAGGATCGAGGCAGCAACCCAGTCGCGATCGACACCAAAGGGCGAGCAGCTCGTTCCACACTGAGGGATAGCGCCTTCGCCGTGCGACCAGCTCGTTCCGCCGTCGACCGACTTCCAGACATCGGCCTGAAGGGGCGCCACTCCCTCGCTCCCCGCGAGGTTGCACAGGTATACGGCGTTCGACTGATCGGTGGCGAGGCAATCGTCGCCGCTGCTCGGATCAGCCGTCGTGACCTGCTGCCATGTCGCGCCGCGGTTCGTCGAGCGGTACGTGATCGTGCCGCCACTCGGGGTCGTGTCGTACAGGACGCCCTTCGAATCGGACACGATCGATGGCTCTCCGCCGTAGGCGCCGACATCGGCCACCTGGTACGCCAGCGAGCTCGAGGTGCGTGCGCTGACACCCCCGACAACGACTCCAACCAGAAGAGCTGTGGCTGCCACCACGGCCGGGACGCGTTTCATGTCGTGAGCCTCACGTCAGGAGGCGCGGGCTGCCGTCTCAATCACGCAAGACTGATCAAGGGATCGAGGCTGCCGGTCGCGCGAAGTGCCCCACCGATGGGCGCGAGGCAGCAATTCGCATGCCATCTTGGCCCCCAGACACAGGGCCCGATGGCTTGCTAGCCTCTGACCGGACCCGTTGGCAGGAGGAGACGACATGAACTTCAACAGCATCCTGATCGGCTCGGCCGATCCGCAGCGACTCGTCGACTACTACTCGAAGCTCTTCGGCGAGCCGGGCATGCAGGAGGGTGGATACGCCGGCTGGCAGCTCGGGACGGGCTTCGTGACCGTTGGCCCGCACGACCAGGTCACGGGGAAGAACACGCAGCCCGGACGGTTGATCTGGAACATCGAGACCGCGGACGTCAAGGGCGAGTTCGATCGGCTGAAGGCCGCCAATGCGATCGTTGTCCGCGAGCCCTACAGCTTCGAGGGCAGCCCCGAAGCCTGGATCGCGACGCTCGCCGATCCGGATGACAACTACTTCCAGCTCGTGAGCCCGATGTCCCCCAATCCGACAGGCTGACGAAGTCCGCGGGGACGGTATGCGGCCGCGATTGAGCAGGGATCACTCGATGACCAGGTCACCGCTGCCCGCGTCGATCCGAACCTTGCAAATCCCCCGCTCACCGGCGATGAACCGAAGAGGTAGGCGGTTCGGTCCGAGCCAGTCGCGCATCTCGCGCTCAGAGCCGCTGATGGTGAGCTCTGAGAAACCGCTAGGCGCGGATGTGTGCCTGACCCGCTCATACATGGCTCGCCATCGGCCAACCCTGTCGCCGTTATTCGGGTAGTCGATGAAGAACGGCAGATGCGCTGGGCCGCTTACGCTGCGCCAGCCCCGCAAGGTGCCATCGCCTTGTGGGGTCGTGTAGTCGAAGATCTCGATGGCGAGGCCTCCAGGTCATCCACGAGCACACACCAGCTGAAGAGCCCGCCGCCGGCGGCCTCCTGGGCAAGAACCCGCCGTCCCGTCTCGGTAGACGCGGCTGCTTCGCGGTTCTCGATGGTCAGCAACTCCAAGTAGGCTGGTGGCTCCAGCGGCACGTTGTGGCCGCGAGTTCCGGCGAAAGGCAAGTACGGACCGCGCTCGCAGCCGAGGCCGTAAACGGCCCGGCAATTGATGCGCGGCTCGGGCAGCATCGGGAACGAGCATCACCACGTGGTCGACGACCATGCAGGCATTGTGCTTGCCGAGATCGACGGAAGGAACGCTTGACGGCGAGCTCGCGGTAGGCTGCCGAGCATGGTGAGCGAGTCGCTCTGGCGAGACGCCGACTTCAGAAAGCTGTGGGCCGGCCAGACCGTCTCCGAGCTCGGGTCCGTGGTCACTCGCACGGCGATCCCGCTCGTCGCCCTCATCGTGCTGGGTGCAGGCCCGCTCCAGATGGCGCTCCTGATCGTGGCGGCCAGCCTGGCGGTGCTTCTCGTCGGGCTCGTCGCCGGGGCGTGGGTGGACCGGCTGAGACGCCGCCCTCTCCTCATCGGGGCAGACGCGATGCGCGCCGTCCTGTTGTTCTCGATCCCGGCGGCGTACCTCGCAGGGGTGCTGCGAATTGAACAGCTGTACGTCGTCGTGTTCCTCGAGGGCTGCCTCGGGGCGCTGTTCGACGCCGCGTACCCGGCCTATGTCCCCTCGCTCATCGGGTTCGACCGCGTCGTCGAGGGCAACAGCAAGCTGGCCACGAGTTCGTCGCTCGCCGAGATCGGTGGTCCGGGCCTGGCCGGGGGGCTCGTGCAGGCGATCGGCCCGCCACAGGCGATCCTCGTCGACGCCTTCTCCTTTGTGGTCTCGGCGGTCTCACTGGTCCTGATCCGACGCAGAGAGCCAGCACGTCCGCCGCAGTCGTCGGCGACGCCCATCCGGCTCGAGATCCTCGAGGCATTGCGGCTCGTCCGCCGGCACGCTGTGCTCGTCCCGCTCACCCTCCGTTCGATCATCGCCCATGTTGCGGGGTCGTTCTACGGGGTCCTGTACACGATCTATCTGATCCAGGTCCTGCACCTCAACCCGCTGCTGTTCGGGCTCGTCGTTTCGGCCGGCGGCGTCGGCTCCCTGGTCGCCTCGTTCCTCGCTTCGCGGGTCATTGCCCGATTTGGCTTCGGCCCGGCCCTCATCTGGACGGCCACCGGCGCGTCAATCATTGGAGTGCTGACGCCACTGGCGGGCGGGCCGGTCCTCCTCGCGACCGTGATGGTGTTCCTTCCCCAGCTGATCGGGGACGGCCTTCAGACAATCGAGGGCGTGGCCGAGCTGTCGCTGATCCAGGGCGTGATCCCAGACCGAATCCTGGGCCGCGTCAACGCAACGCTCGAGGTCTTCTCGCATGGCATTGCCTATCCGCTCGGCGCGCTCCTGGCTGCGGCACTCGCCGGGTGGATCGGTGTCCGTGGCGTGATCGCCATCGGGTGGGCCGGGATGGCCGTCTCGATCCTGCTGCTGGTGTTCTCGCCACTGCCACGTATCCGGCAGGTCTCAGACGTCCTGGTCATGGAGGGCTGAGCACCCGGCACGTCTCGAGCGCGTTGCGCGACGAGGTCAACGTGGCGCACGAGCCCGCAGATACGATTGCGTGGTGTCCGCGACTTCATCACAGCCACGAGGTCTCAATCTCGTGGTTTCCGTCGTCCTCCTCCTAGCCGGCTGCCTCGGCCCGGGCCCCACGCCTACGCTTTCGCCGTCCCCGTCTCGCACGCCATCGCGTACCCCAGCGCCGACGCCCAGCCCGACCGCCACGAGGCCCCCGACGTTCCCACTCGCGGTCGTCACGGGCATCACCAATCTGAAGTCGGTCATCACCCCGAATGAGCTGACCAGGCTGGCGGCCGGCCGCAAGCTCGTCGTGCCGTGCGGCGTCAACGTCAGTCATCCAGCGCTCTCCGCCATTGGCCGGTGCGTTGCCGCTGACAAGATCGTGGCCGCGATCGCGGCCAACCAGAAGCTCGTGGCGCTCCTCCCGCCGGGGCTCGTCGAGCCCGCGACCAAGGTCCTGCCCATCGCGGGCAAGGGACCCTTTGGGCTCTTCGGGCCAGACCTGTTCGGCGACAAGGCAGCCCGTGCACTGCCGTACCCGGTGGTGGGCGTTGCAACCGGGGATGGCGCCGGCGCGCTCAAACCGAGCTGGATCGCCTACAACCGCAAACAGATCTGGACGCTGACGGCGATCGGGAGCCTGTGCTCGGATCGCTTGGGCGCCTACCAGGCCGTCACCCTTGGGAAGGGCTGGGACTGGGTGTTCGACGGGGGCACGGCACAGTACACGGGCACACCGTTCATGAACCCGAACCCACCGCCGGGCATCTCCCAGTTCCCGATCGTTCGCGCGGTTGACACCGGCCATCCCGGCGCCACAGCGAGCATCAGCAAGCGATCTGATGTCGCCCTCGGCGACCACAAATGCCCGATCGTGCCGACGAACACCTGGGCACCAAGCCTGATTGGGCCCCCGAGCTTGGCCGTGCCAGAGGCCGTCCTGGCAAGGTGGAAGAGCTTCCTCGGCATTGACGCCGTGTATCTGGCGGCCGACCACCAGAGCGATCGGGGCGTTGCCGGCATCCGCTCGACGCTCCAGCTTCTCGACGAGCACCGGATCCCGCATACCGGCCTCGGCATGAACCTTGACCAGGCACTTCAGCCGGCCTATGTCCAGGTTGCCGGCCTGAAGGTGGCGTTCGTGTCCTGGAACGAGGTCACCGGCCCGGCCCATGCCGGCCCAACTGCACCAGGCGTCGCGTGGCTCACGCAGGCGAATGTGAACGCGGCCGTGCGTAAAGCACGCGCCAGGGGTGCCGACCTGGTCTTTTGCGAACCGCAGTGGTGGGGCGGTGACGAATACCACCCTGACCTGTGGCCGTCACAGCAGAGGGCTCTGGCCTGGATGGACCAGGCCGGATGCGACCAGGTCATCGGCGGCGGCCTCCACGTGGCCGGCGGGATGTTCCTCCGGCAGCATCAGAACGGCGTCAGCCTCGTCGATGCCGGTCCGGGCAACTACCAGTACGGGCAGCCCTGGTGGCAGGAGACGCAGGAGGGCGTCATCCTCGACATGACGTTTCGCGGCAAGACGCTCGTGAACGTGCGGCTCCACCCATACGTCATGCTCCTCGAGGCGCGCCCGAGTCTTATCGATCCGCAGGGCGACGGCAGCTACGTCCTCGACCGGATCTGGAAGAATTCGATCGTCAAGTACTGAGTTTTACCGCTCTGCGAGAAACGATGCTCTCAGCTGCTCAACCCACCTGCTTCCTGATCGCAGACATCTCGGGGTACACGGGCTATCTGGCTGACGTCGAGCTGGACCACGCGCAGGACATCCTGGCGGACCTGATCGGTGCCGTCGTCACGGCGCTCCGCCCCGACTTCCGGCTGGCCAAGCTCGAGGGCGACGCCGCGTTCACCTTCATGACGACCGAGGCGATCGACGGGTCGATGCTCCTCGACACGATCGAACGGTGCTACTTCGGTTTCCGCCGCCGTCGTCGCGACGTCCGCCAGGCGACGTCGTGCCCATGCAACGCCTGTGCCCGGATCCCCGATCTCGACCTCAAGTTCGTCGTCCACCATGGGACCGCCATCCTCGGGAAGGTCGCTGGCCGTCAGGAGCTGCTGGGATCCGATGTTATCGTCGTGCACCGCCTGCTGAAGAACGAGGTCGTTGAAAAGCTGGGCATTACTGCCTATGCCCTGATCACCCAGCAGTGCATCGACGTATCCGACCTCGAACCGGCCGCGCTTGGGATGCGGGGGCACACGGAGACCTACGATCGGATCGGCGACGTGCCGGCCTGGGCCCATGACCTGGAGCGCCGCTGGCAGGAAGAGGAGACGCGCGGGCGTGTTCGGGTATCCCCGGAGGATGCGTTCGTCACGGTCTCGGTGCCTACCAACGTGCCGCAGCAGGTCGCCTGGGAGTTCCTGACCAAGCCCGGCCAGCGGATGACGTGGCAGCCCTGGGTCACCGAGGTCACGGTCCAGGCCACCGGCGGCCGGCGCGGCCCCGGCTCGGCCAACCACTGCATGCACGGCAAGGACGCCGTTGTCGAGGAGATCCTCGATTGGCGGCCGTACGACTACGTCACCGACCGGACGATCCTCGCAACGCCCGACGGACCGCTGAGGGTGCTCCATACCATCGAGCTGGAGGCGACCCCGACGGGCACGAAGATCCATATGCGGTTCGCCGCGCCGAAGACGAAACGGGAGATGCCGCTCATGAACGTGATCGGCCCCGCGTATGCGGCGGCGTT
>VBKA01000045.1 GCA_005879815.1 Chloroflexota bacterium | reverse complement strand
TCCCGCTCCATCCGCGGACCCGCCAGATGATGAAGAAGACAGGAATCCCCGCCCCGTCGAACGTGACGGTCATCGATCCGGTTGGCTACCTTGCGATGGTCGCTCTCGAGGGCCATGCCCACGCCATCGCCACCGACTCCGGCGGCGTCCAGAAGGAGGCCTACCTCTCCGGTGTTCCGTGCATCACGCTCCGCAACGAGACCGAATGGACCGAGACCGTGGAGGCCGGCTGGAACCGCGTCATCGGAGACGAGGCCGGCGGCCTGGCCGCTGCACTTGCTGACGGTGCCTTCATGAATCGGACGAAGTTGCGGCCCGCCCTCTACGGCGACGGCCGGGCCGCAACCCGCATCGTCGCCGCGCTCGAAGCCCTCGACGCTCGCCATCGGGCCCAGCAGCAGATCGCGGGTGCGGGCCTGCCCCAGGCATCACCGCCCACGACGAACCTGCGCCGTCATCCGAGCGAGGCCCCAGCACGATGATCCCGATCGCCCGCCCGACGATGGGCGAAGAGGAGAAGGAGCTCGTCTGGAGCGCGCTCGAGTCCGGCGCGCTGGCGCAGGGTGCCCGGGTACGCGAGCTCGAGGAACGATTCGCCGCGTTCATCGGTGCGCCCCACGCGGTCGCGACAAGCTCCGGCACGACCGCGCTGCACCTCGCCCTGCTCGGGTACCGGATCGGCGAGGGCGACGAGGTCATCACGGTTCCGTTCACCTTCATTGCCAGCGCCACCTCGGTCCTGTACACCGGTGGACGCCCGGTCTTCGTGGACGTTCGAGCGGACGACTTCACGATCGATCCAAACCAGGTCGAGGCGGCCATCACCCCCAGGACCCGGGCGATCGCGCCGGTCAGCCTCTACGGCCAGCCGGCCGACATGGAGGCCATCGCCGAGATCGCCGAACGGCGCGGCCTGGCCATCGTCGAGGACGCCGCGCAGGCGCACGGCGCCGCCATCGGCCAGCGCGGGAGCGGAACCTGGGGCGCCGGCGTGTTCAGCTTCTATCCGACCAAGAACATGACCACGGGCGAGGGTGGCATGATCACGACCTCGGACCCCGCCTATGCGGAGCGCGTCACCCTACTGCGTGAGCACGGGATGAAGGTTCGCTATCACCACGACATCCTGGGCTACAACTTCCGCATGACCGACATCCACGCCAGCATCGGACTTGCGCAGCTCACCAAGCTTCCTGACTACAACGCTCGCCGGCAGGCCATCGCTGCGCGCTACGACGCCAAGCTGCGTGGCGTCATCACGCCGTTCGTTCGGCCGGGCGTGACCCACGTCTACCACCAGTACACGATCCGCGTCCGCGAGCGGGACGCTTTCGCCGAGCGGCTGAAGGCGCGCGGGGTCGGCACCGGCATCTACTACCCGATCTCCGTCCACCGCCAGAAGCCGCTGCTGGCGCTCGGATACGGGGAGCAGTCCTTCCCGGTCAGCGAGCGGCTGACCGAGGAGGTGTTGAGCATCCCGGTGCATCCATCGCTGACCGATGCTGAGGTCGAGGCGGTGATCGGCGCGGTGAACGACACCGCCGCGGAGCTTGGACCGATGACGGCGGAACGCGCCGTGCCCGCATGAGCGCGGCGACCCAGGGCGAGCCGGGCATCCCACCCCTGCGCGCCGGGGTGGTGGGCCTCGGCACGATGGGCCGCAACCACGTGCGGGTCTACGACGAGGTGCTCCCGGACGTGGAGCTGATCGCGGTCGCCGATCCGGATCCGGTCGCCCTCCGGCGGGCGACCACCGGGCGCGCCGCTCGCGGCTACGCCGACCCGCGCACGATGTTCGACGAGGAGCACCTCGACCTGGTGAGCATCGTGGCGCCGACCTCGCTGCATCGGCAGGCGACCCTCGAGGCCCTCGCCTCGGGAGCCAACGTGCTGGTCGAGAAGCCCATCGCCTCCGACCGCGCCGACGCTGAGGCGATGATCAGGGCCGCCGAGCAGGCCGGACGGCTCCTGACCGTGGGACACATCGAGCGCTTCAATCCCGCCATTCGTGAGCTGCGGCGGCGGCTGGTCGGCGGCGAGCTGGGCCGCATCTTCCAGGTCAAGGCGACGCGGCTGGGTCCCTTCCCGGCTCGCGTGCGGGACGTCGGCGTGGTGCTCGACCTGGCGCCGCACGACATCGACGTCATGCGCTATCTGCTCGACAGCGAGCCGGTCCGTTTGTATGCGGAGACGGAGCAGCGGATCCACACCGACCACGAGGACCTGTTCAACGGGGTCATGAAGTTCGCCAACGGGGCCATTGGAGTGCTCGACATCAACTGGCTGACCCCCAATAAGCGCCGCACGCTGACGGTCACCGGCGAGCGGGGCATGTATGTGGCCGACTACATCAACCAGGACCTCTTCTTCTACGCCAACCCTGACGCGGTCCAGACCTGGGAGCATCCGGGAGCCGATGAATCCGGTCAGCTCACGACATCGGTCTCGGAGGGCGAGATGACGCGTCGCTCGGTTCGGCGCCAGGAGCCGCTGGCGGTCGAGCTCGCTGAGTTCGCGCGCGCGGCGCGCGAAGGCGGGCCGCCCCCGGTCGCACCACGCGACGCGATGATCGCGCTCCTGCTGGCGCAAAAGATGGTCGAGGCGGCCTCGACTGGCGTCGTCGTGTCGGGTGCCGCGCTGGCGGAAGTGTTGGCGTGAAGATCGCCGTGGTTGGGCTGGGCCATATCGGGCTGCCCCTGGCGGTGCAGTACGCCACACGAGGCCACGCGGTGGTGGGCGCCGACATCAATCCACGCATCGTGGACGCCGTGAATCGAGGGGAGTCGCCGCACCTCGATGAGCCAGCGCTGATCGAGGGCGTGCCGCGGGTGGTGACCGCCGGGAACCTGCGAGCCACGACCAGCACACCCGAGGCCGTAAGGGACGCCGAGGCGGTGGTCGTCATTGTGCCGGTTGTGGTCGACGCTAGCCGCCAGATTGACTTCGGACAGATCGACGCCGCAACCCGAGAAATCGCACGGGGCCTGCAGCCGGGCACGCTGGTGCTCTACGAGACCACGCTGCCCGTGGGGACCACTCGCGACCGGCTCGGTGCCATGCTCGCCGAGGGTTCTGGCCTCGGGCTCGACGACGGCTTCTTCCTCGCCTTCTCGCCGGAGCGCGTCCTGGTCGGCCGCATCTTCCTCGACCTGCGTCGCTATCCCAAGATCGTGGGCGGCACGAGCGAGGAGAGCGGCCGCCGGGCGATGGCCTTCTACAGGGCCGTGCTTGACGAGGGAACCGAGGTGCGCGCGGTTGCGAACGCGGAGACGGCCGAGATGACGAAGCTGGCCGAGACGACGTATCGCGACGTGAACATCGCGCTGGCCAACGAGTACGCCCGGTACGCGGCGCGGAGAGGGATCGACGTCCTCGAGGTGATCGGCGCCGCCAACAGCCAGCCGTTCAGCAACATTCATCAGCCGGGGGTCGGCGTTGGTGGGCACTGCATCCCGGTCTACCCCCACTTCCTGTTCAACGGCGATCCGGACCTGCGCCTGCCGCCGCTGGCGCGCGCCATCAATGAAGAGATGGGGGCGTGGACGGTCGCGCTCGCCGAGGAGCGGGTTGGCTCGCTGCGGGGCGAATCGGTGCTGGTGCTGGGCATCGCGTATCGAGCCGACGTCCGCGAGGACGCGTTCAGCAGCGCCTTCCGGTTGCGCGACGAGCTGAAGGCCGGCGGGGCGCGCGTCTACGGCCACGACCCGTACTTCCCCGACGATCACCTCCGCCGCATGGGGTTCGAGCCGTACGACCTGGCGGCGCCCGCTGAGGCGCGCGTCGCGATCCTGCAGGCGGGGCATGCCGCCTATGGCGGGCTCGACCCGCGAACCATTCCGGGGCTCCAGCTGTTCGTCGATGGCCGCAACGCGCTCGACCGGGCGACCTTCGACGCGGCCGGGGTCGCCTACGTGGGGATCGGCCGCTGAACGAACGGCCGGAGCGAGACGAGAGCGAACGGGCCTCCGAGGCCGAAGCTGCCGAGGAGCTGCCCCACGTCGGCCTGGCGGCCGGGCGAGGCGTATGGGTGGTGCTGCCCACCTACAACGAGATCGAGAACCTCGAGGGCGTGCTGGCGGCGATCCTGGAAGCCCTGCCACAGGCGCAGGTGCTGGTTGTCGACGATGGCTCCCCCGACGGAACCGGCCAGCTGGCAGACACCATCGCTGCCCGTGAGCCCCGTGCTGCAGTCCTCCACCGCTCCGCCAAGGAGGGTCTGGGCCCCGCCTACCGCGCGGGCTTCCGCTGGGTGCTCGATCGTCCCGAGACGCAGGCGGTGGTGCAGATGGACGCCGACTTCTCACACGACCCGCGGGACCTTCCGCGGCTGCTGGCGCCGCTGATGGCCGGTGCGGACCTGGCGCTCGGTTCGCGCTACGTGCCCGGTGGCGGAACCGCCGGCTGGCCCTGGTACCGCCGGCTGATCAGCCGGGGTGGCACGACCTTCGCGCGCACGGTCCTCCTGCTCCCGTATCGCGACCTGACCGGCGGATTCAAGGCCTGGCGTCGGGAGCTGCTCGATTCCATCCGGCTGCGGGACATGGGCGTGAACGGATATGGCTTCCAGATCGAGATGACCTGGTGGGCCCACCGTCGTGGTGCGCGCATCGTCCAGGTGCCGATCATCTTCCGCGAGCGCACCGCTGGACGGTCCAAGATGACCGGTGGCATCGTTCGCGAGGCGATGCTGCGCGTGCTCGCCCTGCGCTGGGAGACGATCCCGTTCGTCGGTACCAGCGAGCGCCAGCGCTGAGAGCGGCGGCCCGACCCGCGATGTGTTGGCGCCCCATCGGGCCATCGGGTAGCATGCTGCAGCCCTCGGACGACCCCCTCTCCCGCCCTGCGGAGATCCTCGCGCATGTCCTTTCGCAACCGCCCGACCCTCGACCGCAAGCATCGGCCGCGCTGGCAGGATGAGCTCCGCAGCCAACAGCTGATCGTCGCGGGGTTCGCCGTGGCGATTGCCATCGCGATCGGCATCTTCGGCGCGACCACCTGGAGCTCCTACTACGACAACCACCTTCGCGAAGTTGTGTACGTGGGCGGGCTCTCGTTTGACCGCGATGCGCTTGCCAAGCGAACCGGGATCATCAGCGCCGAGCTGAATGCGAAAGGGACCGATCTGGCGGGGTCCGAGGGTGGAGTCCGCACGAGCGTGATCCAGCAGCAGCTCGGAGTCATCCAGCAGACGCTGCAATCGGTCGACTCGACCGCCAGCGACTCGCTCACCACCGGCGCCTTCATGCGGGCCGAGAGCGGCAGCCTCGGCATCAGCGTCGCCAACAACGCGCTCGACAAGGAGATCGCCAACCGCAGCACCCTTCCATTCCAGCTGCAGCTGTCGATCATCACCGTGAACGCCCCGCCATCCGCCGCGGGTGCGACGGCCAAGCCGACCACCGCGCAATGGGCGGCTGCCGAGAAACAGGCGAAGGCGCTCCTGGCGCAGGTAAAGGGAGGCAAGGACTTCGCGACGCTCGCCAAGGAGAAGAGCGCGGACCAGGCCACCAAGGCACTGAGCGGACTGGTCGGCTGGGTCCAGGACGCCGACCCGACCTATGGCGCCTTCTTCACCGCCGCCAAGAGCGCGAAGGCCGGCGAGGTGGTGGGTCCGGTCAAGGGCGACGTGGGGTATGCGCTGGTAAAGGTCGACAAGGTCCGCAAGGCCGAGCCGGATGCGTTGCTCAAGACGCTCCTGTCATCGGTCCACGCCAGCGACGCCGACTACCGAGAGTACGTTCGCGACGAGCTCCTCAAGGACGCCTATCAGGCCTACTTCGCCAACAACGTGATCTCCAGGTACATGCCCCAGCGACACGTCGCCCAGATCAAGGTCCAAGCCGACACGGGAAGCGCTCCGACGGTTCGCGTGCGCCACATCCTGGTCCAGCCGCTGCCCGGAGCCGCCGACCAGACCAAGGCGACAGGGGATCAGTGGACCGCGGCGCTCACCGAAGCCAAGGCGGTGCGAGTCGCGCTGCTGAAGCCTGGTGCCAGCTGGCAGACGCTGGCCAAGGCGCATAGCGACGATCCAGGCTCACGCGACAACGGGGGTGACCTGGGCTGGCTGGACCCGGCCACCTCCCAGGTGGTCCCCGAGTTCAAGACCGCCGTCCAGCAGCTGGCATTGAACCAGGTCAGCCAACCGGTCAGGACGCAGTTCGGGTACCACCTGATCCAGGTCTTCGAGCGACGCGCCAGCGCCCAGGCGCAGGCAGACAGCATCGAAGCTGAGCTCAAGAAGGACCCCGCCTCGTTCGCGAAGGTGGCGGCGCGCGAGAGCGCGGACCACCCGACGGCCGCCAAGGCCGGGGACATCGGCTGGGTTGCCCCCTATGAGAAGAGCCAGAAGCTCGAGGAGGCGATCTTCGGTCTCACCACGATTGGCCAGATCAGCGTGCCGGTGCCTGACACGGACGGAGCCATCTACATCTTCAAGCTGCTCGAGACCACGCCGTTCCGCTATCTCGACGCCGATCGCCTGACGACACTAAAGTCAGAGGGCTATCCGCGCTGGCGCGACAAGCTGAAGGCCGATCTCGGCTTCTGGATCGACCCCGCCTACCAGTCCACCGCGGGCGCCAACGGCTGAGGCCCGGTTGCGCGTGCCCGGCCCCGCGCTCGACGACCTCCTGGCGGCTGCCGGCGTCGATCCCCGAAGCGGAGTCCAGGTCGTCGCCGCCGATCGCCTTGCGTCGATTCCCTTCGATCCCGGCCTTCCGCTGATCCTGCTTCGCTCGACCGCCGGTGACGCACTGGCAGGCGAGCTCGACGGCCTGGTGTCCTCCGGCGATTCCGAGCCGGCTTCCGTCCTGCCGGGACGCCACCGCGAGCCTGGTTCGGCCAGGCTGCTCGCGCGCCTCTATCCGGAAGGCCACCGCGCTCGGCGCATCCCGGACGGGAGCGAGTTGCTCGTCGAGGCGCTGACCGACGCGGCCCTCGTCGCCAACGACTGGTACGTGCCACCCCTCCAGGCCGTCGAGAACCTCGGCTCACCGCACGGCATGGCGGCGATTTCGGCACGGCTGCGAGCGCCGGACGGGTGTCCGTGGGACCGCAAGCAGACGCACGCGAGCCTGCGGCCCTTCGTCCTCGAGGAGGCCTACGAGACGGTCGACGCCATCGAGCGCGGGGGAGCCGCGGACCTCGCCGAGGAGCTCGGCGACCTCTTCCTGCAGATCGTCCTGCACGCGCAGCTGGCGGCGGAGGAGGGAAGCTTCGACCTCGTCGACGTCTACCGCACCCTGGGCGCCAAGATCGTGCGGCGCCATCCGCACGTCTTCGGCGACGTGGAGGCCAACAGCGCCGAGCAGGTGCTTCGCAACTGGGAGTCAATCAAGGCGAGAGAGCGGTCCGACGCCGGCCGCGAGCCCTCCGCGTTTGCCGGCATCGCCCGGGCGCTGCCTGCCCTTCCCGCCAGCCGCGAGATCCAGGAGCGCGCCAGCTCCATGGGGTGGGACTGGGAGGCCATCGAGGGTGTCTGGGAGAAGGTTCGCGAGGAGCTCGACGAGCTCCATGCGGAGGGCGACGCCGCCGGCGACCAGGGGCGCGATGCTCGGCTGCACGAGCTGGGCGACCTGCTCTTCGCGGTCGTCAACCTGGCGCGCTGGATGAAGCTCGACCCAGAGGAAGCGCTGCGCGCCGCCAACCGACGCTGGATCGAGCGCTACGCTCGCGTCGAGGCGCTGGCGAACCGCCGCGGGCTCGATCTCGCCGAGCTTGACCTGGTCGGCAAGGACGAGCTGTGGGATGCGGTCAAGCACGGGGAGCAGGATTGACCACCGGCGCAGCCCGGCGGCCGCCCCATCCTCGCCGGGTGGCGATCGTGGTTCACGCCTCGATGCCCGCCGACCCGCGAATCCGCCGGCAGGCGGATGCCCTGCTGGCCGCCGGCTACGAGGTAGACGTCTTTGCGCTGCGTGATGCGGGACAGGCAACCGAGGAGTCCGTCAACGGGCTGCGCATCCTGCGTCTCCCGGTGCGTCGACGCTTCGCGAGCTTCGCCGGGCACCTGGCCGAGTACCTCGCCTTCACCGGGGCCGCGGCGCTGCGCCTCACTCGCGAGCACCGGCGCCGCCGATATGGAGTCGTGCAGGTCGCGACGCTGCCGGACTTCCTCGCATTCGCCGCGGCGGCACTCAAGTTGGCAGGCGTGCCCCTGCTCCTCGACCTGCACGAGGACATGCCCGCCTTCTTCGACGACCGCTTCCGGTCCACCGGCCTCCGCCCGCTGCGCCCCCTCATTGGCGGCCTGACCCGAGCCTCGGCAGCGATGGCTGACGCGATCCTGACCGTGCATGAGCCACTGCGCCAGCTGTCGCTGGCCCGCGGCGTACAGCCGGAGAAGGTGACCGTCGTCATGAACAGCGCCGACGATCGGGTCTTCGACCCGGCGCGGCATCCTCGGCGACCGTTCCTGCAAGATGGCGAGCTGCGCCTGATCCATCACTCGAGCCTGCAGCGCATCTATGGGCTGCCGGTGGCCGTTGAGGCGGTTGCGAGGCTGCGAAGCGATGTGGAGGCCCGGCTCGACGTCTACGGCGACGGACCGTATCGGTCCCCGGTCGAGGCCGAGGTCGCCCGGCTGGGCGTTGACGACCGGGTGACGCTCCACGGCCGGGTCCCGATGGAGCAGTTGCCGGGCTTGCTGGCAAGCTCGGACGTGGCGCTCGTCCCCTCGTTGCCCGAGCCGTACTTGCAGTATTCGCTGTCGACCAAGCTGCTCGAGGCGGTGGCCATGGGGATCCCCGTCATCGCCAGCGACCTGGCGACCTTCCGCTCCCATTTCAGCGACACCGCCATCCGCTACGTTGCCGGCGGCGACGCGCAGGCGCTTGCGTCCGCCATCCGTGAGCTGGCGGCAGACCCGGACGGTGCGGGACGCCAGGCGGCCGAGGCGCGGCGCCAGGCGGAGCCATACGCCTGGGCGATCCAGGCAGGCCGCTATCTCGAGGTCGTCGACCGCCTGGCGGATCGTTCCAGCCAGTAGGGGTCCTTTTTGGCCATGGGCCGGGGCGGCGGCTCCCGATAGGGTTGGCTGGCGGGCGAGTCCATCACCATCGAACCCAGGGGAGAGCCATCCGTGCCGCGCGTCATCCCGATCCTCGTCGATCGCCGAACCACCCTCGCCGTGGCCATCGCCACGACCGCGCTGCTGCTCGGCATGGTCGCTGGTCCGGCGCTCGCGATCGGCGGCAGCCAGTTCGTGTCGCTGACCAACGTCAAGCGCGCCTCGGTCGGCCTTGGCCCGGTCAACCTCTCCGCGCCGGTCGACCAGATCACCGTCGAACGCGGCAACCAGATGGCCAAAGCCGACGTTCTGGCGCACGACCTTCCGTACGTCACCTCGCGCCTCGGCCAGCTGGGCGTGTGCTGGACCAGCGTGGGCGAGATCATCGCC
>VBKA01000044.1 GCA_005879815.1 Chloroflexota bacterium | reverse complement strand
TCGTCGTCCAGGTCGATCCGGTTCGGCAGTATCTGGACGAAGCCGGGAAGGTTGACGGCTCGCTGCTCGCGCACGTCCTCGGCTACACCGGTCCCGTCAGCCAGGGGCAGCTGACGTCGCTGGCCGAGCACGGTTACCTGCCGGATGACTCGATCGGCAAGGACGGGGTGGAAGCCTCGTACGAGGCGATCTTGCGCGGGACCTACGGCTCGCAGCAGGTGGAGCGCGATGCGAGCGGCCGTCCGATCAAAGTGATCTCGACGAAGACCCAGGCGAGGCCCGGTCGAAATCTGATGCTGACCATCGATGCGCGCCTGCAGCGACTGGCAACCGACGCGCTCACGTGGGGGATGCGCGCCGCAGGTGTGAAGCAGGGCGTGACGATCGTGTTGAACCCACAGACGGGCGAGATCCTGGCGATGGTCTCGCTGCCCAGCTACGACGACAACGCCTTCGCGACCGGGATCAGCACCGCCGCGTTCAACGCGTACCTGCGCAATCCCAACCAGCCACTGCGCAACCACGCCATCGCGGACACCTACCCGCCCGGCTCGACCTTCAAGCTGGTGACCGGCACGGCCGCCCTCCAGGAGGGAGTGACCACACCCACGCAGCTGTGGCCGACCTACGGGTGCTACCAGATTCCGGGAGCGCCAGCCGGGCAGTGTCTTTTCGACTGGAACCACGCTGGCTTCGGTCCCCTGAACGTGCAGCAGGCCTTCTTCAGGAGCTCCGACACCTTCTTCTACCAGATGGCCGTTCATCTGGGCATCGACCGCCTGGCAAAGTGGGCCTACAACTACGGGTTCGGCAAGCCGACCGGAATCAAGCTGCCGGGCGAAGCGTCGGGGATCATCGCGAGCACCGAATGGGCCCAGAGCCAGGGCCGCCCGAATGTGTTCACAGGCGAGCTCGCCCAGGCGGGCATTGGTCAGAACGTGATCGCCGTGACTCCGCTGCAGCTGGCGAATGCATACGCTTCCCTCGCCAACGGCGGCCGTCTCATGCGCCCGATGATCGTCAAGGGTGAGACGGACCGGTCCGGGAAGCTGCGGAAGGCCTATTCGCCAACCGTGATCCGGAAGCTCTCCGCCAGCGCGTCCACCATGCAGATACTGCGCTTCGGCGCACGCGAGGTCGTCACCAGCGGGCATGCCTTCAACATCCGGGACGTGCCGCTCCCCGGGGCTCTGTCGGGCAAGACGGGCACCGCGGAATTCGGAACGAAGCACAAGGATGGCAGCCTGCCCTTCCACTCGTGGTTCGTGGGATACCTCCCCTCGAGGGCAGGTGCGACCGATGCGACGCTGGAGGTCCTGACCTTCTCATACTCCGCCACGGTGCCGGGGAACGTGTCGACCGAGGTCGTCAAGTACTTCTTCCAGAAATACTTCAAGGTGCAGCACGACTATCGGCTCGACCCGCGCACCTTGAGCCTCCTGGGAGGCAACTGACCGATATGGGCGCCGCAGCTACTACATTTGTTGACAATGTGCGCGAGCGCGCATGGCGCGCATTCGACTGGCAGCTGCTCCTCTACGTGGCGCTCATCGTCGGGTTCGGCGTCGTCATGGGCTACTCAGCCTCGTTCAACGAGGCGGGACAGCCCGCAGCTGGGATCAGCCAGACGGTCAAGACGCTGCTCTGGGCGGGCATCGGCTTCACCATCTTCTTCGTCGCCGCCTCGATCGACTATCACTGGCTGACGACCTTCACCGCGCCGATCTACATCGGGGTCCTGATGCTGCTGGTGCTGAACCTGGTCATCGGGAAGAGCCTCAACGGCGCCACCCTCTCGATCAGCGTGGCGGGCCTCGACTTCCAGGTGAGCGAGGTCAGCAAGGTGCTGATGATCGTGGTGCTGGCCAGCTGGTTGTCGGGGAGACGCGAAAAGATCGGGAGGCTGTCGACGATCGTGGGGGCGGCGATCCTGATGGGAATCCCGACGTTCCTCGTCTTCCGCCAGCCAGACCTGGGGACCGCGCTGGTCTTCGTGGCGATCCTGGTCGCGATGCTGTTCATGAGCGGCGCCTCGATCGGCTGGATGGCGCTGCTGGCCGGCGGCGTGGTTGCCGCCGCACCGGTCGCGGTCAACGCCCTGGCGGCGTACCAGCGAGCCCGCCTCTTTTGCTTCCTCAACCCCTATGCCGATCCGCAGGGGGCGTGCTACCAGCTGGTCCAGGCCCTGAATGCCGTGGGTTCGGGTGGTTGGTTCGGGCAGGGCCTTACCGCGGGGCGCCAGAACCAGCTCGGCTACCTTCCGGTGCAGACCACCGATTTCATCTTCACCGTTGTGGCCGAGGAACTGGGTTTCGTCGGCGGGCTGCTGATGCTGTGCCTATTCGCGCTGCTCCTGTGGAGGATCCTGGTCATCGGCTGGGGAGCTCGCGACGCGCTCGGCTCGATGGTTGCCTGGGGGCTGGCGAGCATGCTCCTTTTCCAGCTGCTGGTGAACGTGGGCATGGTGATCGGCATCATGCCGGTCACCGGCATTCCGCTGCCGTTCATCACGTATGGCGGTTCCAGCATGATCAGCCTGCTCTTTGGGATGGGGATCCTCGAATCGGTCCGCGTCCATGCCAGAAAGCAGACGTTCTGACGATGGCGAAGGCGCGCACCGAGCAGCCCAGGCAGCGATGGCAGCTGCTCTTCAGCCGGACCGATCCGCTGCTGCGCATGCGGCAGCAGCAGGTGATCGAGGAGTGGGAGCGCGTCCTGCGGGAGGCTGGGCTACCGCTCTCGGAATCAAATGCCAAGCGGCCGCGTCCCCGCCTGCAGCTCGCGGCCAACCTTCCGGTCGGCGTGGAGCTGCGCGGTGAGATCCTGGAGGCGCATTTCGACGAGCTGGTGCCGATCGATCGCATCGAAGCGGCCGCTGCCCTTCTCCCGGAGGGCCTCGCGCTGGTTGATGCCCGCGAGGTGTGGCACGGCTTTCCCTCCGCCGCCTCGCAGGTGCGCGCCGCGGAGTACGAGGTCATCGTCCATTCGCCGCGTGAGCTGAGCGAAGAGGCCTTGCGCGGGGCGGTGGTACGGCTCCTCGGGCGCGCACGCCTGCCCGGGATGCGGCGCCGGGGTGAAACGCAGCGGCGGGCTGACACCGGGCAGCGGGACCTGCGGCCGTACATCGAGGACGTCGAGGTGCTCTCGATCGACGAGGGCGAGCGCCGCGCGCACCTGCGCGTGGTCCTGCGGCACGATCCAACCGGGGCGGGCCGCCCCGAGGACGTCGTGCACGCCCTCGATGTCCCACTGAAGACGGAGCGCACCATCCGCACCCGGCTCCTGTTCGTTGACACTCCCCCCATCGCCCGGTAGACTTCGTCGCTCCGCGGGCTCGTCGGCCCGCTTCGCTGTGCGCCGCGCCGCGGTGTGCGGACGGCCCACACATCACACCCACGGGGAGCACGCATGTACGCCGTCCTGATGACCGGCGGGAAGCAATATCGGGTCGAGGCTGGATCGACGCTGGTCGTCGAAAAGGTCGGTGGCGAGCCTGGAAGCTCGGTCACGTTCGACCGCATCCTGCTGGTCGGGGACGGAGACGCAGTGACGGTCGGGAGCCCCACGGTCGCGGGCGCTTCGGTGAGCGCGACGGTGCTCGGCGAGGCTCTCGGGCCCAAGATCGTCGTCTTCAAGTTCAAGCAGAAGGTCAAGTACCGCCGTCGCACCGGTCACCGTCAGCACCTGACCCGGCTCCGCATCGATTCGATCAGCTCCGATGGCAAGACGGTCAAGGCCCAGCCACCGGAACCGGCGGCTCCAAAGGCGGCGGCCACACCGGCCAGGACGCCTCGGCGCTCGGTGAAGGCCCAGGCCGCCAAACCAACCCGCGGGCGATCCGCGACGGAGACCGCAGCCGCGGCGTCGGCGGAACCCGAGCCCAAGCCTTCGCGCAGGCGAGCGGCTCCTGAGGCGCCTGAATCGACCGAGCAGGCATCAGCGGCGCCGAAGCGGGCCCGGCGAACCAAGGCATCAAGCGAGACGGAGGCCACCGAGGCCTCGAAGAAAGCGTCATCGGCCCAGGAAACGAAGCCCAAGCCCAGGACGCGCCGGACGACCAAGCCGAACACCGAGTCGGCCAAGGAGGAGTAGCGCATGGCACACAAGAAGGCCGGCTCGTCAAGCAAGAACGGTCGCGACAGCGTTGGCCAGCGGCTCGGTGTCAAGCGCGGCGATGGCCAGCAGGTTGACGCGGGCACGATCATCGTCAGGCAGCGTGGCAGCACGTTCAATCCCGGCCCCAACGTCGGGATGGGACGCGATTACACGCTGTTCGCGACGGCCGGCGGCACCGTCAAGTTCACCCATGAGTCACGAAGCAAGAAACGCGTCAGCGTGGTCGCTGACGGGGCATAGCCCAGGAATCCCATGAAGCCCGACATCCACCCCAAGTACCACCAGGCACAGGTCCACTGCATCGGCTGTGGCACTACCTTCACCGTTGGATCGACCGCGGAGTCGATCCGAGTCGAGGTGTGCTCGAAGTGCCATCCGTTCTACACCGGGACGCAGAACATCGTCGACACCGCCGGCCAGGTCGAGCGGTTCCAGCGACGCATGGAGCGCTCGCTGCGCTGATTACGATGCGCCGGCACCTGACCGGGTGGCCGGCGCGCCTTGCGCCCCACCTCCTCTTCCTGATCCCCGAGCTGCTGATCGCCGCCGGGCCGTTCGTCATCAGCTCCGTAGCGCGTGCGGGCGACCGTGCGCGCTTTCGGATGCCCGACTTCTTCTATGGGGGTCAGGCCCTGATCGAGGGCGTCATGATGCGCGGGCGGACGACGGTGGCGATGAGCGTGCGCCCGCCGTCTGGAGAGATCCACACCTACTCGGAGCCTCTTCCCAACGCACTGGCTCGCGGTCGGTGGATCAAGATCCCGTTCGCACGCGGGGTGTTCGTGCTGTACGAAACGCTCGTGCTCGGCACCCGGATGCTGATGCGCTCAGCGGCGATCGCGGCCGAGGGCGAGGACATCGAGATCGGCCGCGGGACGATGATCGTGAGCATGATCGTCTCGATCGGCTTCGCGATCCTCATCTTCTTCGTGGCGCCGCTCGCCCTCTCGGGCCTCGTGCATCGCTCTGGTGGCGACCTGGGCGCCAACGTGGCTGAAGGCGCCATCCGGCTGGTGATCTTCGTCGGATACATCAGCCTCATCGGCACCTTTGGGGAGATTCGTCGCGTCTTCGCGTACCACGGCGCCGAGCACAAGGCGATCAGCGCCCACGAAGCGCAGCGGCCATTGACGCCCGACGAGGTCGATCGCTTCAGCACCGCGCATACGCGCTGCGGCACGACCTTCATCCTGATCGTGGTCGTCATCAGCATCGTCTTCTTCGGCTTCATCCCTCGCAGCGGGGTGCCGCTGCCGCTGCTGATCCTGTCGAGAATCGCCCTGATCCCGGTGATCGCGGCGGTCGCGTACGAGCTGGTGCGCTTCGGGGCCAGTCACTACGGCAACTCCGTCGTGCGTGCCGTCTACGCTCCGGGGTTGTGGCTGCAGGCTCTGACCACGCGTCCACCCGACCACTCGATGCTCGAGGTGAGCATCGCCTCGCTGCAGTCGTGCCTCGCATCGGACGCGGGCGCCGCTGCGGATGCGCCACGCGCCGCAGACGCGGGGGACGGCGCCAACGCCGCGGCAGCCTCCGGCGATGCAGCGGCGCACCCGGACCATGCATGACCGCCTCAGCGAGCTCGAGGAACGCTACGAGGAGCTGACCCGGCAGATGGCCAGTCCCGAGCATGCATCCGATCCCTCCGCGCTCGCCACGCTCGGACGCGAGCTGTCGAGGCTCGAGCCGCTGGTGGCCACCATCCGCGCCGTCCGCCAGCTGCGCGCCGAACGCGACGCCACTGCTGAGATGGCGACGGATCCCGACGAGGAGGTGCGGGCCATGGCGCACGAGGAGTTGGCACGCCTCAACGAGCGTGGGGAAGCCCTCGAACAAGAGCTCCGCCGCCTCCTCGTGCCGCGCGACCCCAACGACGACCGCAGCGTGATCATCGAGGTCCGCGCCGGAACCGGTGGCGAGGAGGCATCCCTCTTCGCCGCGGACCTGTTCCGGATGTACGCCCGCTACGCCGAGCGCCAGGGATGGCCGATCGAGCTGCTGGCCGTCAGCGAGAGCGATAGCGGAGGGTACAAGGAGGCGATCGCGGAGGTCACCGCAGATGGCGCCTACTCACGCCTGAAGTACGAGAGCGGCGTGCACCGCGTTCAGCGCGTGCCGGTCACCGAATCCTCCGGGCGCATCCACACGTCGACCGCGACGGTTGCGGTCCTGCCGGAGGCGGAGGAAGTCGAGATCGATCTGCCGGAGAAGGACCTGCGAATCGACGTCAAACGGTCGTCCGGGCCCGGCGGGCAGAGCGTGAACACCACGGACTCTGCCGTGCGGGTGACTCACCTGCCGACCGGCCTGGTGGTCGACATCCAGGATGAGAAGAGCCAGCACAAGAACAAGGCCAAAGCCCTCGCAATCCTGCGAGCTCGACTCCTGGAGCTGGAACGCCAGCGCCAGGCCGAGGAACGAGGGGACCAGCGTCGCTCCCAGGTTGGCAGCGGAGAGCGATCGGAGAAGATCCGGACCTATAACTTCCCAGACGACCGCGTGACCGATCACCGCATCGGGCTCACCGTCCACAACCTGCCGGGCCTGCTGGCGGGCGATCTGGACCGGCTCATCGAGCCGCTCGTCGAGCACGACCAAGCTGAGCGGATGGCACGGGTCGGCGCCGTTGGCGGCGGAGAGCGGACCGATGGCGAGCGGTCCTGAGCGGACCGGGGTCGCCGACCGGCGCGCCGGCGCGCTCATGAGCACCGCCGCAGCCCAACTGACCGATGCCGGGTCGGAGACGGCGCGGCTCGATGCCGAGCTGCTGGTGAGTCATGCCTTCGGGCGGGATCGCACCTGGCTCCACGCCCATCCCGACGCAACCCTCGACATCGACGGGGCGCGCGAGCTGGGTGCATGGATCAAGCGTCGGGCAGGCGGCGAGCCGGTCGCCTACATCCGCGGATTCAAGGAGTGGTTTGGTCTGCGCGTGGCCACCGATCGTCGCGCGCTGATCCCACGACCAGAGACCGAGCTCCTCGCTGAGTCGGCGATCGCCGAGATCGCGGCACGCCTGGTGCGTGACGACCAGGTCGTCTCGGTCTGGGACGTGGCCACCGGCGGTGGGGCGGTAGCCCTGGCTCTCGGGCTCCGCTTCCGCGCGGCGCTGGCGCTGGGTCGTGTGCGGCTCCTCGCCTCCGACCTGTCGCCTGACGCCCTCGAGCTGGCGGCTGAGAACCTCGCCGCGCACGGGGTCGCGCAGCTCGTCACCCTGCAGGTGAGCGACCTGCTGGGTGGTGGCAACAGCCCGAACGCTGCAGATCGCCCGCCCCGCGCCCATCTGGTGACCGCCAACCTGCCGTACGTCACCACGGCCGAGGTCGATGCCGCGCCCGGCAGCCTGGCATACGAACCGCGACTGGCCCTCGACGGCGGGCCGGACGGCCTCGACGTCCTCCGGCGCCTCGTCGCCCAGCTCCCCGAGCGGCTTGCTCCTGGAGGCGTGGCGCTGCTCGAGGTCGCGAGCCGCCAGGCAACCGCGGTTCGGGCAGAGGCGGAGCGGCTTCCTCTGTCGGTCGCCGTCACCCAGATCCCCGACATGGCGGGTATCGAGCGGGTCGTCCGGATCGCTCGCCTCGACGCGTGACGTGCGGCCGGACGCATGATTGAGCGGCTGCCGGCGACACCCGAAGGTCTCGCCGCCGCCGCGGCGCTGCTCGACAGCGGTGGCCTCACCGCGTTTCCCACCGACACGGTGTACGGCATCGGGTGCAGGGCGGGTAACGCCGAGGCCCTGGCGCGCATCTTCGCCGCCAAGCGGCGGCCAGCGGAGAAGCAGGTACCAATCCTCGCCAGCTCCCTCGAGCAGGCCGCCGCCCTCGGCTATCGCGTGGACGACCGCGTCCGCAGGCTCGCCGCGCGATGGTGGCCGGGCCCGCTGACGATCGTGTTGCGCGTGGAGCATGGCGGGGACGCCACCCCCTCGATGGCGGTCACGCAGGCATTCCGGGTCCCGGACCACCGCGTGGCGCTCTCCCT
>VBKA01000043.1 GCA_005879815.1 Chloroflexota bacterium | reverse complement strand
TGCCGCCGTCCCTGGAGGACCTTCACCAGCGGCTGGCCCATCGGGGCTCGGAGTCGGAGGAATCGCTCGCCATCCGACTCAGCAACGCCGAGATGGCAATGGCCACATCTGGCGACTACGACTATGTGATCGTCAACGAAACAGGCCAGCCCGAGCAGGCCGCCGAGCAGATCTGGGAGATCGTGCAGACCGAGGCGCGTCGTGAGCCCCCGCGCCAGCCCCGCGTCTGACCTGACCACCCGCGTCGCGGCCGTCGCCGTCGACGCAGTGGCCGATCGGCCGGAGCGGACGTTCAGCTACCTCCTGGACCCAGGCCTCGGTGAGCCCGCGCCGGGCTCTCTGGTGCTCGTGCCGTATGGCAGCCGACTGGCGCTGGGCTACCTCATCCAGACCACCGCCGGCATGGCCGAGGGGCCGGCGCTCAAGCCGGTTGAGGCGATCGTTTCGGAGCCGATGCTGACCGATGACCTCCTGGCGTTGGCGCACGATCTGGCCGTCTACTACCGCGCGCCGATCGGTGGCACGCTGGCGGCGATGCTGCCACCCGGCCTCGAGTCGCGGCTCCGCCGCCGATGGCGGGTCGTGGATCCCGCGCTGCTCCCCGCCGGGCTGCGGGAGACGGCGGAGCTCGACGCCGATGGACTGCTCGAGGACAGCGAGCTCCTGCGCTTCGCGCCGGTCCGCGGCGCGGCAGCGTGGCTCGATCGCCTCAGTCGGTCGCGTGCGATCGCCGCCGCGTGGGAGCTCCGGCCGCCCGAGGTGCGCCCGCGGCGCGTGCGCACGATCCGCCGCCTTCCCGGCGAGCGCACGGCTCCACGCCGGGCGCCGCTCCAGCGTTCCATCCTGGCAGCGCTCGACGACGTGCCCCTCGACCTGCCCCAGCTCGCGGAGGCGCTGGGCACCTCCGCCACGTCACTGCTCGGTCCCGCTCGCCGGTTGGCTGCCACCGGGCATGTCGTCCTCGACTGGCGCGATGTGACGCGCGATCCGCTGGCGCACCGGGTTTCGTCCGCCGGGCTGCAAACCGAGCTGGCGGAGGAGCAGCGGCGAGCGCTCGAAGCACTCGATCACCTCCCATCGGGCGGGGAGCTCCTGCTCGAGGGCGTGGCGGCGTCAGGGAAGACCGACGTCTACCTTGCGGCCATCGCAGAGGTCGTCGAGCAAGGCGGCAGCGTCATCGTGCTGGTGCCCGAGGTCTCGCTGGTCCCGCAGCTCGGCGACCGCTTGTCGGGGATCTTCGGCGAACGTCTGACCGTGCTGCACTCGGCACTCAGCGCCGGCGAGCGTCACGACTCGTGGTGGCGGATCCTGCGCGGCGAGGTGCGCGTCGTGCTCGGGACGCGGACCGCGATTTTCGCGCCGCTGCAGGACCTCCGGCTGATCGTCGTCGACGAGGAGCACGATGGCGGCTACAAGTCGGACCGCACGCCGCGGTACGACGCGCGCTGGGTGGCTCGCCGCCGGGCGGCGCTCACGGGTGCGCGCCTGGTCCTGGGCAGCGCGACGCCGGACCTGGTCACCGTCGCCCGCGTGCGTGGCCGCCTCGCCGAGCGCGCGCGTCTCGTGGAACGCCGGGTGGGCGGCGCGCCCCATGTGGACGTCGTGGACATGCGAGCCGAGCTCGCGAACGGCAACCGATCGGTCCTCTCACGCACCCTGGTCGAAGCGATGGTTGGCCTAGGCCCGGACCGCGGGCAGGGCATCCTGCTCATCAACCGACGCGGCGCATCCACCTTCATCCTGTGCCGCGACTGCGGCGAGAGCCTGCGCTGCCCAGACTGTGACCTCCCCTTCGTCTTCCATCTCGCCGAGGGCAATCTCCGCTGTCATCACTGCGGGCGCCGCGCTGCGGTGCCGGGCCGGTGCCCACACTGCGGTTCGGCGCGGATCCGGTACTTTGGCGCGGGGACGCAGCGCGTCGAGGCCGAGGTTCGAGATCGATTCCCACGCCTCCGCGTCGCACGCCTGGACAGCGACGCCCTCGCCGCGCGGCGCGCGTTCGAATCGGTCTACGACGACTTCCGCGACGGCCGCACCGACGTGCTGGTGGGCACCCAGCTCGTGGCGAAGGGGCTCGACCTGCCGGCGGTCACGCTGGCAGCCATCATCGCCGCCGACATCACCCTCAGCCTGCCCGACTATCGCGCCGCGGAGCGGACGTTCCAGCTGCTTGCGCAGGTTGCCGGGCGCGCGGGGCGCGGCCCACGTCCTGGGCGCGTCATCTTCCAGACGTACGCTCCCGAGCACTTCGCGATCCGAGCCGCCGCACGGCTTGACCTGGATACGTTCGCCGACGAAGAGCTCGCTCGGCGACGGCTGCTGGGCTACCCGCCGAGCGGAGTGCTCGCGCGCCTGCTCATTGCGGATCCTGACCAGCGTCGCGCTGAAGCGCGCGGCGCAGCCGCTGCGGAGGCGGTCCGGACGGCCGGAGTCGACGTCTTCGGCCCACTCCCCGCATACGTCGCGAGGCGAGCCGGACGCTGGCGGGTGCAGGTCGTGCTCCGCGCCGCGGACGTGGAGCAGCGCGCCGAGGCCCTCGCACGGGTGCCGGCCGGCGTGGCCATCGACGTCGATCCCGAGTCGCTTCTCTGACGCGACGCCTGGCGGGGCGCCATCGGTACAATGCGGCGATGGGCCTCCGCCACATCCTGACCGCCGACGAGCCAATGCTCCGCGAGAAGACGAAGAAGGTCTCGCACTTCGACGCCTCCCTCCATCGGCTGCTCGATGACATGGTGGACACGATGCGCGACGCCCCCGGGATCGGGCTCGCGGCCAACCAGGTCGGCGTGCCGCTGCGGGTGGCCGTAATCGAGCTGGAGGAGAAGATCACCGAGCTGGTGAACCCGCAGATCGTGCGAACCTCGGGCGAGGTTCTCGACTGGGAGGGTTGCCTCTCGATTCCCGGTTTCGTCGCAGAGGTGAAGCGGGCGGCCCGGGTCACCGTGAAAGCACAGGATCGGCACGGGAAGGAGTTCCGCGTCAAGGGCGGGGAGCTCCTGGCCCGCGCGCTGCAGCACGAGATCGACCACCTGAACGGCGGCCTGTATATCGACTACCTCGAGTCGCTCGAGGAGCTCGTCCGCGTCGGCGAGCACCCGAGTGGCGTGGAGGAAGAGCAGGCCGCCGGCATCTAGTGGCGCGCATCGGCCGCCTCGCCTTTCTCGGAACCGGGACCTTTGCCGTTCCGCTGCTTCGCCGCCTCCCGGAGCTCGCCGACGAGCTGCTGGTCGTCTCGACCCCGGATCGCCCGGCCGGACGAGGTCTCAAGCCGCGACCCTCGCCTGTCGCCGAGGCGGCGCGCGCGCGCGAGCTCAACCTCGCGACCCCGGATCGGCTGCGTTCCGACGAAGGCCGTGCGCTGATCCGCGACTTCGCGCCGGACGGCCTGCTGCTTGCCGCCTATGGTCAGCTCGTCCCGCGCGAGATCCTGGAGATGGCCTCCAGGGCGCCCCTGAACGTGCATCCCTCGCTGCTGCCGCGACATCGGGGCGCCGCCCCGGTGGCCGCCACGATCCTGGCAGGTGACCCGGTCGGCGGCGTGACCCTGATGGTGATGACTCCCGAGCTCGACGCGGGACCGATCGTGGCCCAATGGCCCGTTGCGGTGGACGATCGCGAGACGACCCCGGAGCTGCAGCGGCGCCTGGCGCAGCTGGCGGCCGACCAGGTCCCCGGAGAGCTGGCTCGCTGGGCCAATGGCGACCTTGCCGCCATCCCGCAGGACGACCAGGCGGCGACCGTCGCGCCATCGTTTCGCCGCGAGGACGGAAGGATCGACTGGATGCGACCGGCGCAGCTCATCGATCGCCAGGTGCGCGGCCTGCAGCCGTGGCCCGGCGCGTGGACGACGCTCGACGGACGGCGACTCCATGTTCGGCGAGCCAGACCCGTCGCCGGCGTCAGCGGCGTGCCGGTCGGATCGGTGCTGCCGGGGGAGCCGCCGCGCGTCGCGGCGGGCTCGGGTGCCCTCGAGCTGGAGGTCGTCCAGCCAGAGGGACGACCGGCGATGCCAGCCGCTGACTGGCGCCGAGGACAGCGCGAACATCTTCTCCTCGGGGCGGGCGGCCCAGGCAACTAGACGCGGGTCGCCGCTCGCGATCTTCCGCGGGCTATACTCGCCGGACTTCCCTCCAGGAGGTGGAAGTACCGAGATGAACTTTGGGCTTTACATCGTGCTCGTCATGCTGCCGAGCATCCTCATCACCGGCTGGGCGGCCCTTCGGGTGCGGACCACGTACGCGAAATGGGCGAAGGTCGATTCGGGGATCAACCTCGACGCCTTCGACTTCGCCCGGCGGCTCCTCGATCGACAGGGGTTGACGGACGTCCAGATCGAGCCGACGTCCGGCCAGCTCACCGACCACTACGACCCGCGCGGCAAGGTGCTGCGCGTCTCCCAGGCGGTCTCCGGCGGTCCCCAGCTGGGGTCGTACGATCCGTCCCGAGCCGCCGTCAGCATCCCGACCGGCGGGCAGCCCCGGTTGTCGGTCGCGGCCGCTGCCGTGATCGCCCACGAGGTTGGCCACGCAGTGCAGGACCGCGAGCGGGACCCGTGGATGACCGTCCGCATGACGATCGTGCCCGCCGTCCAGTTCGGATCGGGGGTCGCCCCGTGGCTGATCATCGCGGGAGTGTGGTTGAACGTGCTCGGCCTCGCGTGGGTCGGGCTGATTGCCTTTGCCGCGGCGGTGGTCTTCACCTTCGTCACCCTGCCCGTCGAGATTGGCGCCTCCGGAAAGGCCTTGGCCTTCGTCTCGAGCCTCGGGATGGTGGGGGAGCGCGAGATTGGGGCTCGCGACGTGCTGAAGGCTGCGGCCTGGACGTATGTGGCGGCGGCACTCACCGCGCTGATCACGTTCCTTTACTACCTGATGCTGATCGTGGCGCGCCGTGACTGAGCTGCCGCTCGTCGAACAGCGTCCGGCGATCAGCGATGTCGCGCAGGAAGAGCTCGCCGCGTGGCTCGTCGCCCGCGGCGAGCCCGTGTATCGGGCCAGCCAGGTCCTGGGTGGTGTGCACCGGCCCGCCGCCGCCTGCTTCGCCGATCTGACCGACCTGCCGGCAACCCTGCGGACCGCGCTGGACGGCGGCTTCCGCTACTCGACGATCGTGACTTCGCACGTGCTCGAGGCGGACGGCGGGCTGACCGCCAAGGCGGTGCACCAGCTTCACGACGGACAGCGCATCGAATCGGTCCTCATGCGAACACCATCGCGTCGCAGGCATGCGGCGCGGACCACGATCTGCATCTCGAGCCAGGCCGGGTGCGCGGTTGGCTGCCCGTTCTGCGCGACCGGTCAGGCCGGTTTCGGCAGGCAGCTGACTGCGGGCGAGATCGTCGACCAGGTGCTGCACTGGCATCGCACGCCTTGGCTGGCTCTGGGCCCCGACTGGCGGCCGGACGCCCGCGACGGTCACTACAACATCGTGTTCATGGGCATGGGCGAACCGCTCAACAACGTCGAGCCGGTGTTTGCCGCTGTGCGGCTGCTGAACGACCCTGATCGGCTCGGCGTCGGGGCGCGACACATCACGGTCAGCACGTCGGGGGTGGTGCCAGGCGTGGAGCGCATGATCGAGGAGTTGCCGCAGGTGAACCTGGCGATCAGCCTGCACGCCGCCCAGGACCAGCTTCGCGACGAGCTCGTTCCCATCAACCGCAAATGGCCGATCGCCGAGGTGGTCGCCGCGGGCCGACGTTTCGCGGACGCAACCAGGCGACGCGTGAGCCTCGAGTACGTGATGATCGCCGAGCTCAATGACACCCCGGAGCTCGCTGCGCGGCTCGCCGGTCTTGCGAGCGGTTGGCTGAGCCACGTGAACCTCATTCCGCTGAACCCAACCCCCGGATCGCGGTGGACCGGTTCGGCGCCAACACGGATCCGTGCCTTCCGCGATGCCCTGAGGGGCGCCGGCGTGCCGGTGACGGTGCGCGACACGCGCGGACGGGAGATCGAGGCGGCGTGCGGGCAGCTCCACGCCCAGCTTGCCGGGCGGCGACTACCCGAGCCAGCGACGAAGGCCACCACCGAGCCGGTCGCGGTTGGCGTGGCGTGACGCCGGCTCCCAAAAGGCCGCCCCAGATCAGCGCGAGCATCCTCAACGCCGACTTCGCCCATCTCGGGAGAGAGGTGCGGCGAGCGACCGAGGGCGGTGTGGATTCGATCCACCTGGACGTGATGGACGGCCACTTCGTCCCCAACATCAGCCTGGGTCCCGTGGTCGTGGAAGCAGTGCGGGCGGATTCAACGCTGCCTTTTCACAGCCACCTGATGATCAGTGAGCCACTCCGCTACATCGACGCGTTCGCGAATGCCGGCAGCGACCTGATCGTCTTCCACATCGAGGCCGATGGCGATCCGCACGAGCTGGTTGAGAGAATCCACCGCGCCGGCCGCGGCGCCGGGCTGGCGCTCAACCCCGAGACGGCCGGTGAGGCGGCTCACCCCTACCTGGACGAGATCGACCTGTTGCTGGTGATGACCGTCCACCCTGGGTTCGGCGGCCAGGAGCTCCTGGTCGAGGTGCTCCCGAAGCTTCGCGCGCTGCGCGGCGAGGCAGAGCGACGCAACCTGGACCTCCCGATCGGCGTGGACGGCGGCGTGAAGGAGGACACCATCGGGGCGGCCTACAGGTCGGGTGGCGACGTGCTGGTCGTGGGGTCGGGCCTGTACCGACGTCCTGGCGACCTCCGCCCGATCGTGGACGAGCTGCGCGAGGCCGCACGCTCCGGAGCCGCCGCGGCGATCGATCAGGCGGCGGCCCGATCGTGAACGACGTGACGCGCGGCGCCCGACGCGGCATTGTCCCGCTCCTGGTACTGGTGAGCGTGCTGGCGGCATGCGGCGGTCCGCCCAGCCTGCCGTTCGTCTCCTCGCCAACGCCCGAGCAACCGCGACAGCTCATCGTGCGCGTGGTTGAGACGAACGGGCAGCGGCCGTTGGCTGGTGCGCGGATCGCCGGCGCTCAGTCACCTGCGGTGACCGCAGCCGACGGAACGGCGCACGTTAGCGCCGTGCGAGACGCCACGCTCACGGTCGCCGCCGAGGACCATGATGCCGCCACCGCATCGGTCCCGGCCGACGGAGACCTTACGGTCGCGCTGCGCCCCAACGTGATCGCCGGCCGTGTGACCGATGCGGCGGGGAAACCGCTGGTGGGCGCCAAGGTCTTCGTGGATGGCCAGCCGACGCTGGTGCGCACCGATGCCACGGGTCGCTATCGGCTGGGTGGGGTCCCGAGCAAGGGCACCCTGGTGGTCAAGCTCGCCGGATACCGCCTGGGCCTGCTACCGCTGCTCGGAAAGGCGACCCAGGACGTGGCCATGCAGCCGTTCGAGGCGCGAGCGCTGTACGCGCCGTCATCGGTCTTCGAGGGGGCCGGCCATCTCGACCAGATGCTCGGCACCGTCGCGCGCACCGAGGCCAACGCCATGGTGATCGACGTGAAAGAGGGGGGTGGCTGGCTCTACTACGCGACCGACCTGCCGGAGGCGAAGCAGGCGGGCGCGATCATGAAGGCGCCGCTCCTACACCTCGACTCGCTGCTGCCCAAGCTCAAGGCGCGCGGGATCTACACCATCGCCCGCATGGTGGTCATGAAGGACGACACGCTGCCCAGGTCACGACCCCAGCTCGCCGTCCAGAACGTGAGCACCCACAGGCCGTGGACCGACTTCAAGGGCAACATCTGGCTCGACCCTTACGAGCCGGGGGTGGCGGAGTACATCGCCAAGATCGCGGTCGACCTCGCCCACAAGGGCTTTGACGAGGTGCAGCTCGACTACGTCCGCTTCTACAGCGACGGGAACTACAACACCGCGGACACGAACCTGCCCAACACGCAGTCGTTCCGGCTGCCCGCGATCCAGCGCCTCTTCCGGGTGGTCTCGAACGCGCTTGCCCCAACGAAGGCGTTCTTCGGCGCCGACGTCTTCCCGATCAGCTTCATCGCCAGCGACGACCAGGGGATCGGGCAGCGCCCGGAGGTCATCATGCCGTACGTCGACTACTTCGATCCTATGGTCTACCCGAGCCATTACGGCCCGTACACCTTTGGCTACGCCGTTCCCAACGAGCACCCCTACGAGATCATCAACCGCACGCTGAAGCTCATGAATCGCGAGGCGGCCGGCCTGAATCCCACGCTGCAGATCCGGCCCTG
>VBKA01000079.1:8864-12381 GCA_005879815.1 Chloroflexota bacterium | reverse complement strand
GCCGGAAGCGCCCCCGAGTGAGGTGGTCGCCCGAGAGATCACCATCGGCATGCAGATCCGCGTCCTGCTCGATGCGCTGTCGGGGAGCGGCCGCGTCATCCTGCAGTCCGTGCTGGCGAGCTGCCGTTCGCGCAGTGAGGCGGCGGTGACGGTCCTCGCCATGCTGGAGCTCGCGCGACGCCGCCAGGTGCGCCTCGAGCAATCGACGCTGTTCGGGCCCATCCTGGTCAAGATGGTTGGTGCGCGGACGTGACCGATCGCCCGGCCACGGACGGCCTGGCGGCCTTCTACGAGGCGTTGCTGTTCGTCGCCGAGCGGCCGCTCACGTTGGCCGAGCTGGCCGAGCAGGCATCGGTTCCACGCACGCAGGCAGAGTCCACTCTCGAAACGCTCGGATCAGAGCTCGAGGCCAGCGGCCGGGGCCTCCGGCTGCAGCGCATGGGGGACGAGTTCCAGCTCGTCACCGCGCCGGAGGTCGGGGAGCGGCTGGCCGGCTATGCGGCTCGCGAAGTGGCCCGCGTGACGCCCGCCGCGCTGGAGGCGCTGGCGATCATCGCCTACCGCCAGCCATGCACCCGCTCGGAGGTCGATCGCGTCCGCGGAGTCGACTCCGACTACGTCATGCGGTCGCTGCTGCACCGACGCCTGATCACGGAGGTTGGACGCCGTGACACACCCGGTCGGCCAATCCTGTACGCGACCACGTTCACCTTCCTCGAGCGGTTCGGCCTGACCTCCCTGGAAGAGCTTCCGGCGCTCTCCTCGGACGCCGCGGGTATGGTGGCGGCATCGACCGGCCCCGACGGGGAGGCGATTCGAATCCCCGATGCCGGCTGAACGACTGCAGAAGCTCCTTGCGCAGAGCGGGATCGCATCGCGCCGGCGAGCGGAGGAGCTCGTCGCAGCGGGTCGCGTCACGGTCAACGGGACCCCTGCAACCCTCGGCCAGCGTGCCGATCCCAGCGTAGATCGCGTCGCGGTGGACGGAAGACCGATCCTCGCGGGCGTGCCCCTCATTCACCTGGCGGTGCACAAGCCGCGCGGTCTCCTCTCCTCGACGCATGACGAGCGTGGACGCCGCTCGGTGTTGAGCCTGGTAGCTCCGGAGATGACGACGAATGGCGCCCGGCTCTGGCCTGCCGGCCGCCTGGATGCGGATTCGGAAGGCCTGATGCTGCTCACCAACGATGGCCCCTGGGCCAACCACGTGCTGCACCCGCGCTATGGCCTCGAGCGTGAATACGCAACCCTCGTCCACCCCGCCCCCAGCGCGGCCGCGCTCCGTCAGCTTCGCACCGGCGTCGAGCTCGACGACGGCCCGGCCCGGATCCTGGGTGTGCGCGCGTCGCCGCCGCCGGAGGAGGTTGGTCGCGAGCCAGATGAGGTGGGGACCTGGCTCCGCGTCCGGATCGGCGAGGGTCGCAAGCGCGAGGTACGGCGCCTCTTCGCGGCCATTGGCCATGACGTCAGGCGACTGGTGCGGATCCGCCTCGGCCCGTTGGCGCTCGACGGACTGGCGGTCGGGGAGTGGCGCGCCCTGTCTGGTGCGGAGGTTGCCGCGCTGTCTGGCGCGGACGCGGCGCCTGAGGGCGCTCCCGCAAAGCGACGCAGCGGCCTACGCCTGGCGGTGGCGATCGATGGACCGTCGGGTGCTGGCAAGAGCACGGTCGGGCACGCCCTTGCGGTCCGGCTCCGTGCCAACTTCGTCGATACCGGGCTGATGTACCGGGCGCTGACCCTGGCGGCGCTCGAGCAGGGCCTCGACCCGGATGACGGCCCGGCTCTCGGGCGGCTGGCGCGCCGATCGCGAATCCACGTGCGCCGCCCCCGCAAGGACCAGGTGGATCGGTTCGAGACGGTGCTTCTCGGCCAGCGCGACGTGACGCACCTGGTCCGAACGCCCCGCATCGACCGGCTCGTCTCCGCGGTCAGCCGCCATGCGGAAGTGCGCGACGCGATGGTCGCCGTGCAGCGCGCGACGGCGCGCCGGGGCGACACCGTGATGGTCGGTCGCGACATCGGCACCGTCGTGCTGCCCGAGGCCACGCCCAAGGTCTACCTGACCGCGTCGACCATCGTGCGGGCCCAGCGGAGGGCGGCGGAGATGGGTCGCCCGGACCGTGCGACCGAGTATCTCGAAGAGATCGAGCGGCGGGACGCGGCGGATTCGCGGCGCGCGGTTGCGCCGCTGCGCCGGGCGCCGGGTGCGCTGGTCCTGGACACCGGCGAGCTATCGGTCGAAGAGTCCGTCGACCGCATCGTGGCGAGCCTCACTCGCGCTCCTGCCCAGCCCGCGTCTGCCAGGCGTCGGCGCACGCCAGCCTGATCATGCGCACCTGGTTCTTCGGTCCGGGCTCGTGGATCACCCGCGTGACGATGTGGTTCCTCGGCCCGCTCCGCGCCCACGGCCTCAAGCACATCCCCCGCGAGGGTGCCTTCATCCTCGTCTCGAATCACATCTCGCTGCTCGATCCGATGATCATCGGCTCGACCGCCGACCAGACCGGGCGCCTTGTGCATTTCATGGCCAAGGAGGAGCTCCGCCACTGGCCACTAATCGGCTGGCTGGCGACCCAAGCCGGTGTCTACTTCGTCCGACGCGGCGAAGGCGATCGTGCTGCACAACGGCTTTCTCTCGACCTGCTGGCACGGGGCGAGGCGATTGCCGTCTTCCTGGAGGGCACCCGCAGCCGCGACGGGGTGCTCGGCGAGCCACGCGACGGTGCCGCGCTGCTTGCCATGCGCTCCGGGGTTCGCTTGCTGCCGGTGTCGATAACCGGCAGCAACAGGCTGTTCCCCAAGGGAGCCCGGCTACCACGACGCTCGCGCGTCACGGTGCGCATCGGCGAGCCCTTTCAGCTGACCCCGCAGGCTTCCGGGCGCATCGATCGCCAGGAGCTCGCCAACGGCACGGATCGCATCATGCGCGCCATCGCCGCCCTGCTGCCGGCGGCCCAGCGAGGACGGTTCGGCTAGACCGATGGCGCCTATCGGCCAAGCCGGCGTTCTGAACGCCAGGGCCGGCGCCGATAGAATGAATTCGAGATGAGCACGGCAACCACCGTTCGTCCCGAGGTGCGCATCGCGGAACGCGCCGGCTTCTGCTACGGCGTGCGGCTGGCGATCGACAAGGCGAAGCACGCTCGGGACGAGGGCAAGGACGTCACCACCCTGGGGCAGCTCGTCCACAACCCGGGCATCAAGGCCGATCTGTCGGACCGGGGCATTCGAACGGCCGATCTGGCTGACCAGGTCGAAGGCGGCACGCTGGTCATCCGCGCGCACGGCGTCCCGCGTGACGAGTTCGAGAAGGTGCGCGGCAAGGACGACGTCGAGGTCATCGACGCCACATGCACCTGGGTCATCCAGAGCCAGAAGGCCGCGGCGCAGCTCGCTGCCGATGGCTACACGGTCTGCATCATCGGTCACGAAGACCATCCGGAGATAAAGGGCGTCCGCTCCTACGCGGGCGAGAAGCACGTGGTGGTCGACGATCTCGACCGCTCCACCTGGGAGC
>VBKA01000079.1:0-8850 GCA_005879815.1 Chloroflexota bacterium | reverse complement strand
CTTTCACAGTCGACCATCCTGCCCTCCAAGCTGGAGGAGTTCGCTGCCTTCTGCCTGCGCCGATGCCACGACATGCGAGTCGTGATCACGGTCTGTCCCGTGACCCTCACCCGGCAGGACGACTCGGTGGTGCTCGCTCGCGACGTGGATGGCATGATCGTGGTCGGCGGCAGGAACAGCAGCAACACCAAGGAGCTCGCGGTCAAGTGCCGCGAGGTGTGCGACCAGGTCATCCACGTCGAGGACGCCGATGAGCTCGAACGCGAGCAGGCGACCTGGCTGGCCGGCAAGGCCAGTATCGGCATCACCGGCGGCACCTCCACCCCTGAGGTCGACCTCGAGGCCGTTCGCGAGCGCATCTACGCTCTCACGGCCACCTGATTCGCCGGCGTTCGGAGCCACGCGGGCCGCGCCGAGGCGGCTGAATGTGATCCCAGGGTCTCCAATGGACCAATGAAGGCGCCGCTGTCGGCGGAAAACCGCTGAATGTGACCGCGGAGTCACAACCTGACCGATGAATCGGCCCCTGGCTGGCGTTTTGGCTGCCTGTGGCGGGCTCGTTGGACCGTAGGAGATCCCACGCGCACGACCGACGCGACCGACACGACCGCCGCGACCCGGGTGGGACGCGGTCCTTCAGGACAGCAGGCCGCGGAGGCGGGACTCGAGCATCTCGTAGCTGAGGTGCTGGCGCCCGAGCTCGAAATTGTGCGTGGCGTTCGCCGCCCGCAGGTCCGGATCGGCCAGCAGGGCATTCACCTCGTCGACGACCTCGTCGGTGATGGCCCCCTCGATCTCGATGAACCGGAAGCCGAGCGGGCGGATATCGGTCTCGTACACGGAGTAGCGGTTGACCAGCAGCGGCTTGCCGAAGTAGACGCTCTCGACCAGCGCGTTGCCGAAGCCCTCGTAGAGGCTTGGGAACGTGATCATGTCGGCCTCGAGATACGCATCCGACAGCGCGTAGATGCGCTTGGGTCCGTGGTGGACGCCCAGGCGGTCGGCCACCATGTGCAGCTGGGCCATGTACTCCATCCCCTCGTCGCCGGCGGGGCTGGTGATCATGAGGTGAGCGTGGGGATCGCCGAGACGGCTGACGAGCTGGATCGCCAGTTCGATGCCCTTGCGTGGCACGACCCGGGTGGGCTGCACGAAGAGACGGTTGTGCGACCCCATCCCGAGCTCGGCTCGCATGGAGCGTGAATAGTCGTCGCGTTCCGCGGGTGGGACGTCGAAGTCATAGGCGTTGGGGATGATCGCCGCCGAGGTGATCCCTCTGCGTCGCTCGAGATCCGCCGCAGCTACACCGTTGATGCTGACGTGGCGGACGGTCGGCAGGTCAGGCGGGAAGGCCTCGTCAAGCAGGTCGGGCACGATGCAGGTCGCGAACCGCTCGCGCTCCCATGCGTAGTCGTGGTGGTGCCCGATCGTGGGCAGCTGCCGCTCGCCGACCAGGCTGGCGAGTGCCACGCCGAGCGGGATCTGCATCGGGATCGCCCAGGCGTTCTCGACGATCAGCAGCTCTATCCCCTCGTCGTCAAGCCACGAGCCGATTGTCGGAATCAGCTCCGTCGCTAACCGCTGCACCTGGGCTCGGACCTCGTCCGGGTCCGCGCCTGGGTCGAACGCCGCCGCCGAGACGGCCTGCGCCGGCGGATGGGTGAAGTGCATCTGGGGGATGAGGCGCTGATCCATGCGTTCCGGAGCCAGCTCACCGGCGCATAGTCGCGTCTCGTGGCCGAGCCGATTCAGCATCAGCTCCCACTTGGCGACTTCGAAGGAGACTCCATCCACGCCGGCGAGCCGGGTGCTGACCAGGCCGATCCGCATCGGCCTGACCGTAGCACGCGGCGAGGATAGGTACACTCGGGCCATGTCCACCCTCCCGGTCGTCGCCATCGTGGGGCGTCCCAACGTCGGCAAGTCCACGCTCTTCAACCGGTTTGCCGGCGAGCGGATCGCGATCGTGGAAGACGTCCCGGGCACCACCCGCGACCGCGTGTACGCGACCGGCGAGTGGAATGGCCGTGAGTTCACGCTGGTGGACACCGGCGGTCTCGAGCTCGAGCCCGGCACGCCCATCGAGGCACGCGTCCAGGATCAGGCGCGGGTCGCCATGGCCGAGGCCGACGTGATTCTCTTCGTGGTCGACGCGCAGGCCGGTCTGGCGCCGCTGGACTACGAGGCCGCCGACCGGCTGCGTCGCTCGGAGAAGCCCGTGATCCTGGTCGTCAACAAGGCCGACAACCCGCGCCGGGAGCAGGAAGGCGCCGAGTTCCACGCGCTCGGCTTCGACCCGACCATCACGGTCAGCGCCCAACACGGCCGGAATACCGGCGATCTCGCGGATCTGTTGGTCGAGGCCCTCCCGCCAGGCGCTGGAGGTCGCGCGCCCGCATCGGTCCCTGACGAGCTCACCGAGGACGAGCTGGAGGAGCTCGCCGAAACCGAGATGGGACCCCCGAGAGTTGCCATCGTCGGTCGGCCGAACACTGGCAAGTCAACGTTGGTGAACCGCGTACTCGGCGAGGAACGGATGATCGTGTCCGAGATCCCGGGGACCACGCGCGACCCGGTCGACAGCGCAGTGGTCGTGGATGGTGAGCCGATGATCCTGGTCGACACCGCCGGCGTCCGGCGGCGGGGGGCCATCGAGCACGGCATCGAGCGCTACTCCGTCCTGCGCGCCATGAAGGCCATCGATCGAGCAGACGTCGCGGTGGTGATGACCGATGCCGTAGAGGGCTACACCGCGCAGGATGCCCACGTCGTGGGCCACGTCCTGGACGCCGGCAAGGGGCTCGTGTTGGTGCTCAACAAGTGGGACGCCGTCGCCAAGGACGAAAAGACGGCGGACGAGCGGTTGGGCAGCCTGCGCCGAGGGGCGCCCTACCTGTCGTGGGCCGACATCGTCTTCGCCTCGGCGAAGACCGGCGCGCGCCTCGAGCGGGTGCTCGAAGAGGCGCGACGCGTCGCGGAGGAACGCTTTCGCAGGATCCCGACCGCCGAGGTCAACCGGATCGTCAGCGACGCGGTCCGCGACCACCCGCCGAGCCACGTGCGAAACCGGCTTCCGAAGATCCTGTACGCGACCCAGGTCGCCGTGGGACCCCCCACCTTCGTGATCTTCGTCAACGATCCTGAGCTGATCCACTTCAGCTACCGGCGCTATCTCGAGAACAGGATCCGCGCCGAATATGGATTCCTGGGCACGCCCATCCGCCTGATCTTTCGGCAGCGCGCCAACGAGGCGGCAGCTCGACGTTCGGCGCGTCCGCGGCGTTCCGGCGGGCGCCAGGCTAGGAGCGCGCGAGCCGGCGCGCGCAGCCGTCCGAGTCCCGCGCAGCGGGATCGCCGCGGTGGCTGAGCGCCGCGTTATGCTCGGCAGATGACCGACCAGGTCGGCGTCATCGGCGCAGGTGCCTGGGGCACGACACTCGCCATCCGCCTTGCGGAAGCCGAACGTCCGGTCACGCTCTGGGCGCACTCGGCGGAGGCGAACGAGGAGCTCGCGTCACGCCGCGAGAACGTGCGCTATCTGCCTGGCTTCGTGCTGCCACCCAACGTGCGCATCGCGACGGATGAGAGCTTCCTGGCCGAGCCTTTCCGCCTTTTCATCCTGGCCGTGCCCTCCGCCCACATGCGCGGCGCCCTGCGGCGGCTGGCTCCTGCGCTCTACCCGGAGGCTGCCCTCCTCTCCGCCGTGAAGGGAATCGAGGAGGGGTCGCACCGGCGCATGAGCGAGGTGATCGCAGAGGAGCTGCCCGGTCATCGAGTAGCGGTTCTCTCCGGTCCGAACCTCGCCCGTGAGATCGCCTCCGGGAAGCCGGCAAGCTCGGTGGTGGCCTCGACCGACGTCGAGCTGGCGATGGATCTTGCCATGCTGATCGGCTCGGAACGATTTCGGATCTACACGAACCCCGACCTGGTGGGGGTCGAGCTGTGCGGGGCGCTCAAGAACGTGGTCGCGCTTGCTGCGGGCATGGTCGACGGCCTCGGCTTCGGCGACAGCGCCAAGGCTGGAATCGTGACGCGCGGCCTTGCCGAGATGACCCGCCTGGGTGTCGCGGCCGGCGCGAACCCGCTCACCTTCTCAGGGCTGGCGGGGGTGGGAGACCTCATCGCGACCTGCATGAGTCCGCTGTCGCGGAACCGGCGCGCCGGCGAGCTGCTCGGCTCCGGCATGGCGTGGGAGGATGTGGCCCCCCGCCTGCCGGGGATCGCCGAAGGCGTCTTCACCGTCCGCGGCGCCCTGGCGCTGGCTGAGGAGCACCGGGTGGAGCTCCCGATCGCCGAGCAGGTCGCGGCTGTGATTCACGAGCGTCGCGCGCCCATGGAGGCGGTCGCCGCCTTGATGGGACGCGAACTGAAGGACGAGCTGGCCGGGCTTCCGCGCTAGCGACGCCGTGTCGAGGGCGGTCCGCCGTCGTTGTCCTCGCTCTCCTCGTCTTCGCTGGACTCCGGCTCCCGCGGGTGCTCCCAACGGTCCCGCCCCTGCGCGGGCGCCTCGTTGCGGTCAGTCCGCTGATCGCGCTTGTCGGGAGTAACGATCTCGTCTTCCGGGTCGTGATCGATTTCAGACCCGCCCATCGGTCAAACCCTACCCAGCGACATCTCCGTGCTCATCGTAATGGCCTCCGTCCTTGGCGTGCCAGTGGCCATCGTGCTCGTAGTCGTCGTGGTCGCCGTGCTTGCGCGTCTCATGCCCGCAGGCCGGCGAGTGGACATGCGGGTGCTCGTCCTCGTGCGTGCGGTGGTCAGGGTCGTTGATCATCCGGGGTACCTCCTCCATCGGCCCAGCCGACGCCTTTCGGAGGCGCACAGCCCATGCCACTTCCTGTCGACCGATGGTGACCTGAGACGCTGCGAAATCGACCCCGATGCGGTCCGGTTCTTGCTGCCCTGGTTGCCATGTGTCTTACCTGCGGCTGCATGGATGCCCACCTCCAGATGGGCCGGTCAAACATCATGTACGAGGATCTGAAAGCCGCCGCCGACGAGAACGGCCGGTCCGTGGCCGAGACGATCGACATCATGGAGCGCACCATCGCGAAGGATCGCGGCGAGCACCCCCCGGAATACAAGGCATAGCTCCTCCGGATGCCGATATCGCGTAGGTCAGCGAGGTCGGCCGTCCTTCAGCGCAGCGACGGATCTTGCGATCCTGCGCTGGCGCGTCTCATCGGTCCTGGCTCCATCGACCTGAAGCACGTGCCACGACTTATTGCTGTTCGACAAACCATCGAACGTCCGCCGAGCAATCGGCTCGGCGTCCAGGGCTGAGGCAAGGTCAGCCGGCACGCTGATCTCGCGAGGAGCCGTGTCCAGCTCGATCTCCACGTCGACCTCGTCCCCGCCCTTGACGCCAGCCGCGGCTCGGTTGTCGGCGTTCACGCCAACCATGTAGGCCCCACCCATCACCGCGACCGTGCTGCGGTACGCGTAGCCGCCGATGGTCACCCGCACGGGCGGGCGCCGCCCCGCTCCCAGTCCCTCCACGATCTCATCCGGAATGCGGATACCGGTGGCAGTCTTGCCGCTCTGCAGGATTCGTGTGCGGAATCGCATCGGACGCCTCCGTTCGGCTTCGCTCATGTGCTCTTCGCGTCGAGGTACTGGAGCAGCCGATGCGCGGCTAGCTCGATCTCCTTGTGCCGCCACTCTGCCGCCCGAAAGTGGCAGGCGATGATGCCTGACCGATGGATCCGTCGGAAGTCGCCGAACACGAATGCATAGCGCGCCTTCGTCCCGTCGGCCGCTCCATCGGTCAAGCCCAGGTGCCATACGGCGTACTCGTCCCAGGAGTGGGACCTGAGGAAGCGGTTCTCGTCATCAGCCTTGGGCTGGACCTCGCCCCAGTCGCTGTTCAGGACGTATTGCCGCGCGTCGATGAGCTGTCGCGCGTGAGCGACGGCCCGTCGGTTCAGTGCGTAACGAGGCATTTGGGCACCCAGAATCGCACGCGGCGTCGCCCACGACCTCGTCTATCCGCCGCGTAGCGTCACGGCTGGGACCCGCGCTGTCCAATCGTCCGCGCGACGGCCATGGCCTCGTCGCGGCTCATCTCCTGTCCCTTCCGCCATTCTTCGTCCGCTTGCGAGCCGATTGCCTCGCGGGCAAGCTCGAGCGCGTCTTCGGGCTCGAACGGTGGGCTGAACCGCATGCCACCCGTTTCGGCGACCAGCCGAGCAGTGAAGCCCTGCAGTCGTGCGCCGCGCGCCGGCTCCCCGATGCGACTGGCCACCGTAGCCAGCGTTCGCAAGCCCATTTGCAGGGCGATCTGGTCGCCGATGGAGTGGAAGTATTCCGCAGCAGCGAGGGTCCTGATGCGCGATTCTTCGAGATCGCCAGCTGCGAACGCGATGCCCCCTGCGATGCTGTTGGCCGATCCGGCAAGGAACACATCCCCGGATGCCTCGAAGATCCGCCGTACTGACTCGATACGCACGCGCGCCTCGGCGAGCTTCCCCGACGCCGTCAGCTGCCCCGCTCGCGCAAAATCGGCGTGGGCCCCAAGCATCGGGTCGTGCAGGCGTTCTCCCAGGTTCTTGATGCCGCGCTCCATCGCTTGCCACTCGTCCGCTTGAGCGCTTTCAGGGTTCATGGATGTCAGGAAGATGAGATCCACCAGCCCTTCGGCCCGCAATCTTTCGTCTCCAATAGTCTCGGCTTCGGCCACCCCGTTCCGGTAGAAACGGTTGGCGTGGTCCCAGTCGCGCTGCCAGTAGGCAATGCTGCCGGCGGCCAGCAGAGCCTTCGCGTGCACGCGGGATGCGGGTCCAGGCGAAGGGACGGCGAGGACCCGATCGCACCAGTCGCGGCCCTCGGCTAGCAGCGCATGTATCTGCCAGAAGCGCCAGAGCCCGGCGCACAGGCGCATCCCCGTTTCGGCGTCCCGTGACTCGATTGCCCAGGCCAGGGCAGCCCGCAGGTTATCGAGCTCCTCGCCGAGACGCGTGCGCCAGCGGCCATCGGCCTGCGTGATCTCGGGTGCCGCGGTTTCCGCGAGAGCCGACATGTGGCGGGCGTGTCGAGCAGCTGTCATTCCGTCAGGATCAAAGCTGTCCAATTCGGCGCGGGCAAAGTCGCGGATCGTTTCGAGCATCTCGAATCGGCTGCTGGCCCCGCTCTCAACGCGCTTCAGGAGGCTCTTGTCCACGAGCGAGCCCAATGCACCCAGTGTGTCCCCGGCCAACTCGGCGCCTGGGTTGCAGACCTCCTCGGCGCTCTCGATTGCGCACCCCCCGGCGAACACCGATAGCCGAGCCAAGAACTCCTGCTCTGCCGGTGCCAAGAGGCGGTAGCTCCAGCCGATCGCTTCGCGCAGGGTTCGCTGCCGCCCGGGTCGCGGAGCGGCCGGCTGACCAAGCTCACCCGACCCATGCGAGAGGCGAGTCAGGATCTCCATGGGGCTCAGCAGTTTGACGCGAGCCGCGGCGAGCTCAATGGCCAGCGGTAGCCCATCCAGTCGGCGCACGATCCCGACGACAGCATCGCGGTTCGCAACCGTCAACGTGAATCGTGAATCCACGTTCCGAGCTCGCTCGAGGAAGAGCCGCACCGCGCCCGCGGCGGCAAGTTTGTCAGCGGGAGCGGCTTCCTCCGGAACATCGAGGGGAGGCACAGCGAGTTCTTGCTCGCCGGTCAGGTGCAACGGCTCGCGGCTGGTCGCAAGCACGGAGAGCCCGGTAGCCGCCTCGAGGAGGTCGTCGACAAGGCCAGCCACGTCCGGCAGCAGCTGCTCGAGGTTGTCAAGGATCAGCAGCACTCTTCGCCCCGAGAGGTACGCGGCAAGTGCTTCGCTCGCTGGGCGGGTCGGATCTTCGGCCACCCCCAGCACGTGGCCGATGGTCGTGACGACGAAATCCGGCTCGCGCAGGGCCGCGAGCTCCGCGAGCCACGTGCCATCGCGATAATCACTCACGTGCTCGCGAGCGGCCTCTACAGCAAGGCTCGTCTTGCCACTGCCTCCCGGTCCGGTGAGCGTGACGAGCCGGTTCGCCCGTAACGCCCGCCCAACGGCGGCGCGTTCGGAGCGTCGCCCGATGAAGCTGGATCGGCGTAGGGGCAGGTTCGTCAGCCTCACGGGCGTCGCGCTGAGGGGCGGAAACTCCGTCAGCAGGCCGGCTCCGGTCAGCTGATGTATGCGCGCTGGTGCGTCGAAGTCCTTGAGCCAGTAATCGCCCAGCTCAAGAACGCGGAGGCCCGCCGGTGGGTGCTCACCGATGACGGCAACCATGGCTCCGGACATGAGGACCTGACCGCCATGGCCGGCTGAGCCGATTCGGGCGGCTCGGTGAATCTCGAGTCCGACATATTCGTCATCTCGCTGCGTGGCTTCGCCCAGGTGCAGACCCATCCGAACCCGGATCTCTGCGCCTGGCGGCCAGTTCGCAGCGGCCAGGGCGCGCTGGCTCTCGGCGGCGGCGAGAACGGCTTCACTCGGGGTCGCGAACACCACAAAGAAGGAGTCGCCCTCCGTGCCCGCCTCGAATCCGTCATGACGGGCAAACGACTGCCTGAGGATGGTCCGATGGAGTTCGAGCAGTTGCTCGTAGTCGTCTGGATTGCGCTCAGCGAGGCGGGTGGACCCTTCGATGTCGGTGAACAGGAAGGTGACCGTCCCGGTTGGCGGGCTCGATTGTGGCCGAGCCGGATCCGCATTGAGGCGCTTCGCTGGCATGCAGCGCGATGGTACGGGACCCAGTCGACCAGGTGGGCTCCGCCAGAGGCCTGCGCTGCATCGGTTCAGGAGGGTCGAAACGAGCCAGCCGGCGCCAAGCGGTCTGCGGTTGGCCAGAGGGTAAACTGTGGGACCTCCGGCGGTCGGGGCGTAGCGCAGCTTGGTAG